>JANTFF010000029.1 GCA_024763575.1 Sulfurovum sp. | reverse complement strand
CCTTAGTCTCCCCAAGTTCTAAAATACTTTTAGCCTTTTTTCTAGTAATTCGTCTATTTTTTTCTAAATATTCTAAAATTAATCGGTCGTAATCGGTCGTAATTGGTTGTAATCGGTCATTTCCGACGGTATCCGACGGTTTTCCAACGCTAATCGGTCTATAAAAAACAGCCTCAACAAATAACCCTTTCTCTGCTAACTCATGTATGTTCAATAGTTTCTACTTCCAGCTATCTTTTGTTTATTAACCTACTATCTCCAAATTAGGAATATATCTAAAGTCTTTAATATTATAAGTAGCTATAGGCAGACTATTTATTAAGCAAGTAGAAGCAATTATTGCATCTTGAATTTTAGCATTATGAGATAATGAAAAGTGTTCAATTATTTGTGTAGAGAGATTAATAATCTCTTGATTTGTTTGCAATAATTTAAACCCTTGAAGCTTAGATTTTATCTCTTTGAGGTCTTGTTTGTTCTTTGCACCTATATATAATTCCATAAGTACAATATGATTTATATAACAATTTGACTTTTGTAGTGATAAATTATCTTTTAGATACTCTATAACAATACAAGTATCTACAAAAACTTTTCTATTTCCAAGCATTATCTCTTAACTCTTTCGCATAACTTTTGACATCTTTCACATCTTCAAAAAGTTTATAATCCTTTTGTGACTCTAGCCCAAAATCTATTGTAGTAGATGCTTTTTCTGGATTTTGAGTTTTATAATGTAAAACACTATTGTTTTTATCAAAAAAATGTTTTAACACCTCAACTATAAAATCATTAGCTTGTATATGCTTTTGGGAAATATAGTTAGCTATCTGTTCTTGGAGATAACTATCTTCAATATTTATACTCAATTGCATTCTCTCTCCTTTTATTTTTATTATAACATATCTTTTTCACAACTTTATAATCATAAACCCCCTACACAAAAAACAACCCAACCAAAGCAATAACAGTAGGAACTTTAATCAAAAACTCAACACTTTGGACTGTAGTAAACCTAGAGTAAACATTCCCCACCAAAACTACAGCCATAAATAGAATAAATGTCTTGATAACTAACAAAAATAGATTATCAGCCCCACCCAAAAATAGATTGACTATCAAAAGTAGTTTGGTAAATGAGAATATTGCACTTTGGGATAGTGCCAAAGCAAAAAACTTACCACTAAACTCTGTTGCTGGTCCACTATATACCTCTTGAGGTGCTCCAACTACATCAAATGGTGATGCACCCATAAAGCCCACAAATGATATAAATGCTCCCATAAATAGAAGTGGGTGTGCAAAAGCATTATACATACTGCTCTGATTTGCCATGATGACACTAATATCTGCCGTTTGATTGGCTATCATAAGCCCAATAACTGCTATATAAAAAGGCATCTCCAATCCAATTAGTCTAGTAAGCCCTCGTGTTATTCCCATTACTCCAAATGGGTTTCCATTACTTCCTATTCCTATAGCATTTCCCAATGGTCCTAATACCATGAGATATAGAACTACTATTAGGTTTCCATATTGACTAAGACCTATCAAATGGGTACTATGGTTTAGAAATGGGATAAATAACATAGTAATCACTGCACCTGTTGCCATAAATATTATCCCTGCATAAAATGCCCAACCAAAACTGGTACTGTTCTCTTTGCTAAATAGTTTGATACTATCTATAAATGATTGGATAATAGGAGGACCAAATCTACCATGAACTCTAGCACTGATATTTCGATAGAGTCCATAATACAAAAATCCAAAAGAGTAGGCTAAGATTATCATAAAAAATATATCCAAAAACATTATTGAACTCCTCTCAATAGTAAAATAGTGAAAAACAGAATTATAATTAGTCCAATATTTTGGATACTCATATTATAAAACTGTTTGATTAGTAGTGAGCTATCTTGTGTAATAGTTTTAATCTGTTCCCAATATTTTTGGGTACTATTATTTAAAACCATTTTTATAAAACCTATTCTACTAAGCTCTTTGCCTAGTCCATAACCGTAATGTAGGTTTATATTTGGGTTTGGAGTCTCTCCACAGTAGCTTATATCCAATCTATCTTTGACTTTTCTAGTTTTGTTTTTAAGTTTATAAGCTATCAATAAAATTACTACAAATATAGATATAAACACACTCATTATAACTCCACCATTAAATGATGCAAATCTACCATTTAGTTCAAATAGAGATTTAAAATCAGTTGGTTTAAATCCAAGTGAAATTAAAATAGTATTGAACTCTTCTATCACTAGAGATGGGAATATAGCTAAAACTATCAAAACTAAAGCACCAATAATTTGAGCTATATAGTAACTATTTGGTAACTTTTGGTATGACTCTTTGGAGTGGGTGGGTTGTCCTAGATATATACCATATACTAATTTGTAGCAGTACAAAAAGGCTGTAGCCGAACTAAACATCACAGCTACTAATAGTAGAGCTTTTTTCTGTTCTAATAGTGTGGTGTAGATTAAGAATTTACTATTAAATCCAGCTAGTGGTGGCATACCTGCTAAACCTATAATTCCAATAACTAATAGTATAAATAGAGTAGGGTACTCATATAGTAACCCTCCTAGTTCACTAAATTTGGTTTTGCCTGTAATATAGATAATAGAGGCTATGTTTACAAATAGAAGAAGTTTTACAAATGTATGAATAATAGTGTGATATAGACCAGCTTCCAATCCACTACTATTTAGTATAGCCAAAACTGTAACAATATATCCCACTTGTGCAATAGAAGAGTATGCCAAAAGTCGTTTCATACTATCTTGTGATATGGCTTTGATTGTGGCTACAATAGAGGTAATAACCCCAAGCCATGCTACTATATCAAATAGATTTGTTTGTAGATATTTGTACCCTATTATTTTAATAAATAGAGTTATAAATAGAAAAATTCCAGCTTTTGAGATAATAGCACTCAAAATTGCACTAAATATATTATCTGACTCCTCATAAGTATCAACTACCCAGTAGTGAAAAGGCATAATAGCTGATTTGATAAATATAGTAATAAGTAGCAAAATATATATAGGTTTTCTAAAGCTTACAGGAATTTCATTGAAAACTATTTCACTATATAGGAAACTACCTACAAAACTATATATAATCACTATCGCACCAAGTAGTGCAAAACCTGCTCCTAGATTAAAGATAATATACTTTTGAGAGGTTTCAAGTGAGGCTTTTTTTGAGATAATCAAATAGCTACTCCAACTCATAATCTCCCAACCAATAAAAAGAGTGATGAGGTCATTAGCATAAAATATAATACCCAAAGAGCTTAAAAGGAGTGTTTGGAGTAGTATATCTTCCCTTTTGATAAACCATAAAGAGATAAAAACAACTAAACTTAATCCAAAAAATAGATTTCCTAGTGAGGTAATAGCAAAATTAAACATGAACTCCTCCTATAATTGAACTAGCTACTTTAGCTGATATATCTAGTAGTGTATTTGGGAAAATACCAAAATATATAATCGCTAAAGCAATTGAGCCAAGTATCACTTTTTGTAGTAGAGGTATTGATATTTTGACTTTAGGTTGAGTATCTCTTGTAAAGGATAGTAGTCTAAATAGATAAACAGCTTCAATTAGTGATATAGCTAGTATTGCACTCATCATAATATAAGCTTTAAGCCCTGCTAAACCTATCAAGATAGTAAGTTTGGCAATAAATCCTCCAAATGGTGGCAGACCCAAAAGAGACAAAAACCCTATAGTAAAAATTACAACCAAAAAAGGAGATTTGAACTGTTTGAATATCTCTATACTTGTTTGTCCAAATCTATTTTCTAAAATATCAAGAGATAAAAACAGCATAAGTTTAGTAATAGAGTGCATAAAAACCAAAAATATAGCCCCACTCATAACAGCTACACTACCATAAGAGAACCCTACAAACAAAATACCCAACTGCCCTAGAGTAGAGTATGCCAATACCCTTTTGGTATCTTTGCTTTTTAGTGATGAAGTTTCGGCTATACCAAAAGAGATAATACCTATAATAGCTGTAAATAGTAGATATTTGCTATCAACTCCCCATAGATAAGCTATATGGAAAAATACAAATATATAAGCTTTGGACAAAATAGCACTAAATAGAGCATTGATTTTACTACTAGTTGATTGATATATATCCACAGCCCAAAAGTTTAGAGGAAAAATCTCTGCTTTGATACCAAAACCTATAAATAGTGAGAGCAGTACTAGAAATTGAGTGTTATGTTCCATATATCCAAATCTCTCACCTATTGTTATGATGTTTAGTGTACCTATATTTAGATATATGCTCATAATACCAATTAGTAAAAATATAGATGCTATACTTCCTATTATCATATATTTTATCGCTCCATTGTATGCTTTGGCATCACGGTTTAGAGAGGTTAAAATATATGCTGTGATACTTGAAATCTCAAAAAAGATATATATATTGAAAATATCTCCACTAAGTACTAGACCAATTGTTCCAATTAATAGCATATTGGTTAGTATAAATATATCTTTTCTACTCTCTTGATTGATATTATATAGTGAAAATAGCCAAGAGATACCAATAAATAGTGTCATAAAAAATGCTGAACCTTTAGTTAATACAAAAGATATAGCCAAAGGTGAGTGAAAAGATATGTCCTCTGTAATAGGCAGACTATCTATTGCAAAATAAGCCAAAACCAATAAAAGAGAGTTGGTAGCTACAGATACATATCTTAGATAATTTTTTAAAAATAGAGTTAAAAAAGAGGCTAATAGTGGAATAGCTATAAAATATAATAGACTCATTTATTATCTCCTAATTCGTCCATCTCATCTATTCTCATTTTGCCAGTAAGTTTATAATAACTAATAACAAAAGATAGACCCAATGATAAAACAGCAATACCAATAACAATAGTGGTTAAAATCATAGCTTGTGGAACAGGGTCAACCATATTACTACTAAATTTTGTGACTTGGTCTGTCACAATTGGAGCAACTTTATCTACACTAAAGTGCATTCCAATAAAATAGATAAATAGACTACTCTCAGCAATAGCTAATGACAAAAAAACTTTGAATAAATTTTTTTTACTCAATGCTCCAATTAAACCAATAAGCAAAATCAAAAAAGAACCAATAGTAATAACACTATGTAAAAAAGGGGTTTGATTAAAACTATCTAACATCTTTAATCCTTATAAAATACTCTAGTAGTGCAGTTATTTCAGCAGATACTTTTATACCTACAAATATATAAATAAGTGGTATAATCCCACCACTAAATAACTCTCCAACCTCTCCAATAGGTATAAAATTACCTAAAAATCTATCTGTAACCAAAAGCCCAAGTAGAGCTATAAGTATAAATCCAGCTCCACTTAGAGACTCAACTAGTTCTAATATCTTATGATTGATACTAAAATCATCACCTTTTGCCAAAAACATAAGCAAAAATCCACTAGCAATAATCACACCACCTTGAAACCCACCACCAGGGCTTAGGTGACCATGAACTATTACATATATACCAAATAGTATAATAATAGGAAAAAGTGTATCAACTCCTATTTTCAAAAGCGTATTTTGATAACTAAATATATTTAGCTTCTCTTTAAAACCCTCTAATCCTAAACTAACACCAAAAATAGACAAAAATAGAATAGTAACCTCTCCTAAAGTATCAAATCCCCTAAAATAGGTAACTACAGATGTTACAGCATTTGCAGTTTCCGTACTATTAGCATTAATAGCTAATAAATCACTACCTAAAGTAGGTTGAAATTGAGTTGTAAAATTTAGTAAAATACCAAGAAGTATTATAATCATAATAGAGACAACAAATGAGACCGAGATAGTCTGTATAGATATTTTTTGTTTGATACTCATCTTTTTCTCTCTTTTCTTCTTACTTGAAGAAGTGTAACCAATAACACTACACTACTAGCCCCAGTTCCGATAACTGCTTCAGTTAGTGCTACATCAGGAGCAGAAAATAGGAAAAACAGAACGACACTTCCTAACCCAAATCCCATAAAGAGTATAACACTATGGGGTAAATCTCTATTAAAAATTATAAAAATAGCCAATATAATCATAGAGACAAAAATAGCTAAAATAATCAAACCTATCATTTATTATCCTTTAAATCATCTATTCCACTTTTGTTCAAAAAGCCAAATTTTAGATAAGTACTTCGTGCCAAAATAGAAGAAGAGAGAGGATTAGTTATAAGCAAGAAAAATCCAAGAAGTGAGAGTTTGAACCAAAGAGTTGGTTCAATAAATATAGCCCCAACTATAACTAATAGACTTCCTAGTGTAGAGGCTTTCGTTCCAGCGTGCATTCGTGTTAGAGTATCAGGCATCCTCAAAAGCCCAATAGAGCTTAAAATCAAAAAGAGTATGCCCAAAAATATAAATATAAAACCGATACTACTCATTATCATCTCCCTCTTTTACTACATTAAATCGTGAGAAAATTATAGTACCAATAAATCCAATAAGAGCAAAGACAAAAGCCACATCGAGATATATATTATCTTTGATAGTAACAGAGAGTATAACTAATAAAGATACAGCCATTACCCCCATAGCATCAAAAGCCACAACCCTATCAGTCAGATGAGGTCCTTTTAGAAATCTAATAAAAGATAAACCAATTGCAATAAGTGTTAAAAAAATTAAAAAATTAATCATGTTTTGACCTTGTATTAATTAGGTGAAATTATACATCTTTAAGTTAAAGATAATATTGTATTGTTAGTGTGATTAATTATTTTACTTTCTAACTAAAAATGCTCCATTTAAACTATATCGAGACATAAAAGCCTTAGCTTTATGTTCATTTGCAAAGCCTTCTATTCTAACACGATATAGAGGTTTGTTATCTTTAATATCATTTTTGATTATAGTTTTGTATTGATGGCTCAACATTCCATACCTTTTAGCATATATTTTTGCTCCTGCATATCTTCTAAATGCACCAACTTGAATAGATATTTTTTTTGACAGTTGTTCTATTTTAGGATAATTCTCTGTGACACTTAATGAAATATAAGGGTCGTCATATCTACTATCTGTTATATTTTCTGAAACTTCCTCACCATATACTGTCTCAATAACAGGTTCATATTTAGCCTCTTGTTTGAATCTATTTGTT
>JANTFF010000028.1 GCA_024763575.1 Sulfurovum sp. | reverse complement strand
TTATGATAAAAATAGCTCTCTATTGACACTAGAGGGCAGAGTAGAGATGATAAACCAAGATAGTGATGTGTTATCATCTAATAGATTAGTAATCAATACAGCAGATAAATCGGTCAAAATTGAAAAGATATTTCTCGGTGGAGAAGAGAACCTTTGGATGGATGCCTCTAGTGCAGACAAACAAAAAGAGAAATATATATTAAAAAATAGTAAAATTTCTAGTTGTAATGCAGATAATCCTGATTGGACTATAGAGTTTGATAGAGCTACTTACTATAGAGATAAAGATTTTTTAACTATGAAAGATGCCAAAGTTAGGTTTTATGATACTACTATTCTTTATTTACCCTATTTAGCATTCCCAACTCTAACCAAGAGAACTACAGGTCTTTTATATCCTAGATTTAAACTATCTCAAAAAGAGGGTATGCTTTATGAACAACCTATATTTTATGTACCAAGTGAAAATTGGGATATGGAGTTTGACCCACAAATTCGTCTAAAGCGAGGAGCTGGAGGGTATGTTACTACTCGTTTTGTTGATTCTAATAGTTCTAATGGATATTTTAGGACAGGATATTTTAGAAATATAGATAGTTATGCCAATAGTAATAATCTAAACCAAGAGCATACAGGAGCAGAGTTATTTTATCAATCAAAAAATTTTTTACCCCAAAGTAGTTATTTATCTAATTATAAAAATGGACTCTATCTAAATGCCACTTATCTAAATGATAGAGAGTATTTAAACCTTCAAAAAAGTTCAGTATCAGCATTAGTTAGTAGTAATCTAATTGAGTCTAGGTTAAATGCTTTTATATATAGTGATGATGACTATTTAGGACTATATGGTAGATATAATATAGATGTTAGCCAAGAGAATAATAACCATACTATACAAAATCTACCATCTTTGCAGTATCATCACTACACAGATAGATTTATGAATAGTAATATATTCTATACAGCAGATGCACAGTTTGATAACTATACTAGAGTATCAGGAAGTGTAGCTTCACAAGCACAGATAGATTTACCAATTAGATATTATGACTCATTTTTTGATGATTATCTTGATTTTTCTCTTTCAGAAAATCTCTATCTAACTAGAGTTGGTTTTAGAAATTTAACACAAAAGGGTGATAACTTTTATTTCTATTATAGAAATTATCATACAGTTGAACTCTCAACAGATTTGAGCAAAAATTATAATGGCTCTATCCATACTATACGACCATCTATTAAATATATTCGTCCAAGTTTAGAAAATGAGTCTCCTACAGAGTATCAAGATTTATCAGCAGAAAAAAAGGAACTTTTTGTAACACAAACACAAGAAGAACAGCTATCATTAACACTATCTCAATACTATTTTGATAGTTTATTGGGTATGAAGTTTTTTCATGCTTTAGGCTATACTCACTATCCCAACCGTCTGAAATCCAAAGGAGATATGATAAACGAGATAGGATATAGTGGTGATAATTTTAACCTCTATAATAATCTAAAATACGCATGGAATGAACAAGAAATTCACTCTGTAACCTCCTCATTGGGTTATAATCAAAACAACTATGATATAATGTTAACACATTTTTATAATAATGATTTTTTATTTAATGATAAGAAAACAAGTTTTGTTCAGGCTCAATTTGATTTACATTATCAAGATAAAAATAGTTGGTTTGCCAATATTGATTATGACTTAGAAAGAGGATATAATCATCAATGGAGTATAGGTTTAGAACATAAACAGAAGTGTTGGAGTGGACGAGTTAGCATTGGGCAAGAGGTAGTACCTAATGTTGATAACTCTTTTAGAAATACAGCACTATCTTTTGAGCTTAATCTCAATCCAATTGGTGGAATACGCCAAAGTATAGAAGATGATTTCTCATCACAAGGAGCTAATAATTAGATGAAAACAGAAGCAAAGGTAGGTCTATTTATCACCGTATCACTATTTTTCCTTTTTGGGTTATTGTCACAACTTAGTAGTTTTGATAATCTATTCAAAAAAAGTTATCCTATTATGGCA
Organism: Sulfurovum sp.; assembly: GCA_024763575.1. Taxonomy (GTDB): domain Bacteria; phylum Campylobacterota; class Campylobacteria; order Campylobacterales; family Sulfurovaceae; genus UBA1140. The sequence goes on along the minus strand of JANTFF010000028.1, from coordinate 5,184 downwards.
AAAGTAGATGATGGTTCAGGACTCAAAGAGAAAGCCAAAGTCAAACTAAAAGGGGTAAATATCGGATATGTAGATAGTATTACTTTGGAAAATAATGATGTTATAACCCATCTAATGATAGATGAAGGGGTTAAAATTCCAGAAGATAGTATTATTACAGTATCACAAGACTCTTTGCTTGGTGGGAAATTTTTGGATATTAAACCAGGTAAATCTATTGATGAACTTAAACCTACCATGTTATTAGACAAACAAGAAAAACAATCAAGTATTGCTGATGCTTCTACTTCTGCTGATGAAGCATTTAAACAGATTGGACTTTTGGTAAAAGATTTGCGAGAGATATTTAATAAAGGTGGAAAAGATGATATTCAAAACTCTTTGGCAAATATAGAAAAATTTACAGAACTATTAGCTTCCATAAGTACAGATGATAATGAAACTATTCATGAGATTATTACTAATCTAAATAACACTATAAAAAAGTTTGATACTATGAGTGGAGATATAAGCAAAACAGCCAAAGATTATTCAAAGGTCTCTACTAATATAAATAAAACACTTAAACACTACTCATCTGTAGCCCAAAATATTAATAAAGATTTACCTGCTATTATGGCAAAGATTGATAGTCTAACTACTTATTTAAATAGTGTAAGTAAAACTCTTGATAAAAAACTCCCTACTGCTATGGATAAGTTTACACATTTGGAAGACAACTTAAACTATACTATAGAGAATAATGATAGCAGTCTAAATCAAGCACTAACTTCTGTTGATGGATTTTTCTCTAATGGAACAGAGACTATGGGTAAAATTGATAAATATTTAGATAGTATGGTAAAAAGTGAACTTCATGTAGAGATGAGAAGTGATGAGGTGTATGATGATGGTGGATATGCCAAATCACAATTTAATCTAGCACTAAAGCCAGATGCTACTCGTTATTATATGTTGGGTTTAACTTCTGCTCCTAGTTTTAAATCTGATAATAGTTTCGATAGAGGATTTGCAGGAAATAAAAAACATGAGAGTGGAGATTTTTTATTATCTGCTCAATATGGTAAAAGATTTGATGATTTACTATTTCGTGTAGGTATAATAGAGAGTACTGGTGGTTTTGGTGTTGATTATTTCTCATGGAATGATACTCTAAAAATTAGTACAGACCTATATGATTTTAATGCAGTAAGTGATATTAGGGGTAAAAACCCTAATCTAACTCTAACTATGAGGTATCAGTTCTTTAAACATATCAATGCATATATAAGTGCCAATAATCTTATGAATAGCAAAGCAAATAGTATTTCAGCAGGATTGGGTGTAAGTTTTGTAGATAATGATTTGAAAAATCTTTTAGGTTCAGCTGCTTCAGCTTCAGCAGGTAAATAGATGTCAAATAGTTATATTTTTAGAGATAGAGAAGATGCCTCTTTGAAACTTATTAATACTCTACCTATAGATATTCTAAAATCAGATGAGAGTGTAGTGTTGGCTACAAGTGAGGGGGGTGTCTATTTTGCTAATAAAGTGGCAATGGCACTAGGTAGTAGAATGGATATTTTATTAACTGAAGCTATCTATTCAAATATCAATCCATCTTTGGCTATAGCAATGGTAGGTGAGACAGAAGAGATAGTTATGCACAAAGCATTAATTGATGCGTTTGATATATCCAAAGATTATATATATACAGAAGCTCAACGAAAATATAGTGAAGAGATTTTGACCTATATTAATAAATACAGAGAAGGTTTAGTTCTAAATGGTTTAAATAATAAATTTGTAGTTTTGGTAGATGAGTGTATAGAGACAGGTTTAACAATAATGACAGCTATAAAAACAGTAATAGCACTAGGTGCTAAAAATGTTTTTATAGCTGTTCCTATTTTAGATAATGTTGTCTATAAGAGTTTGATTACTGTATGTGATGACCTTTTTTGTCCATACAAGATAGATGATTATATCTCCAAAGAGTATTATTATGAGAATTTAGAAAATTTCACATTTGAAGAGATAGAAGAGATAATAAAAAATAGGAAAATAACAAAGGAAAAAAATGACTGAACAGATTATAGAGATTAGTTGTAACAATTTAGATGAGAAATATTCATTTAATAAAGTAGCTAAACAAGCAAGTGGAGCAGTATTATATTATTGTGGTGATGCAGTACTGTTAGCAGCAGTAGCAATTGACCCAAAACCAGTAGATGAGGATTTTTTGCCTCTAACAGTACAGTATATAGAAAAATCATACGCAGCAGCCAAAATTCCTGCTGGATTTGTAAAAAGAGAGACCAAACCAGGGGATTTTGAGACTTTGACATCGAGAATTGTTGACCGTTCTTTGCGTCCACTATTTCCAAAAGGATTTCACTATCCTGTAGTATTGACAGTAATGGTACTAAGTACAGACTCTAAAGTAGATATGCAGTTAGCTGCTATGCACGCAGCATCTGCTGCATTATATACATCAGATATTCCAGTAACACAAGCAGTATCAGCTGTTCGTATAGGTAAAATAGATGATAAGATATTAATTAATCCTACATTAGAGGAGCAAGAAAACTCTACACTTGATTTGTTGGTTGTAGGTAGTGGTGAAGATATATTGATGATAGAGATGTGTGTAAATGCATCAATAAAAGAGCATAAACAAGAGGTTAATGAATTAGATGAAGAGGAGCTTTTGGAGATTATAGATATATCCCAAAGAGCTATATCTGTCGCAACCAAAGATTATGCAAATGGATTTGATAGTGCCAAAAAAGATGAGATAGAGATAGTCTTAGCAGATGAAAAATCAGATAAAGAGTTATATAACTATATTGCCAATAACTATCAAGAAGCAGTAGAAAATGCTGTCCAATCTATGGCAAAGAGTGAGCGAAGTCATGAACTGAAAATTGTTAGAGACCAAATTATAGCTGATTTAGAAGCCAAAGGTGAAGAGGTTGACAAAGATTTAGTAGCAGAGATGTTATTTGATTACAAAAAGTCCATTGTTCGTTCACTTATTTTAGATAAAAATATTAGAGCAGATGGAAGAGCATTGAATGAGGTTCGACCTATCTCTATAGAGACCAATATATTACCAGCAGTTCATGGTTCATGTCTATTCACTAGAGGACAAACACAAGCATTAGTTACAGCTACACTAGGTGATAGCAAATCAGCTCAATCTTATGAACTAATAGGTTCTAAAAGTGCTTTATATGAGACATTTATGTTACATTATAATTTCCCTGCTTTTTCAGTAGGTGAAGCAAGAAGACAAGGACCTCCAGGTAGAAGAGAGTTAGGACATGGAAATCTAGGTAAAAGAGCATTAGAGCCTACACTTGAACTAGATAGAAACTATACAGTTAGATTGGTATCAGAGATACTAGAGTCAAATGGTTCATCATCAATGGCAACAGTTTGTGGAGGAGCATTAGCATTACGAGCTGCTGAGGTAGAGACCGAAAAACTAGTTGCAGGTATAGCCATGGGATTAGTAACAGAGGGTGATAGATATGCAGTATTAAGTGATATTATGGGATTAGAAGACCATGATGGAGATATGGATTTCAAAATTACAGGAACAGCAGATGGTGTAACAGCCTTACAGATGGATATAAAATTAGGTGGAATAGATGCCAAAATACTAAGAGATGCATTATATCAAGCCAAAGAGGGACGATTACATATCTTGGGTATTATGGAAGAGGCATTAACAGATATGAGACCAAGCCTTGCATTGCCAAGTAGCATAGTATTCGATATTGAGTCAAGCCATATCCCTACAATTATCGGTAAAGGTGGAGGAACTATCCGCGAGATTATCGAAAAATATGGTGTAAGTATAGATATAGATAGAGATGCAAATAGTGTCAAAATCACAGGTGACTCCAAAGAAGGTGTAGCAAATGCCAAAGCATATATAGATAATATAACCTCTACCCCAATTAAAAGACAGATGACTTATGAGATAAACAAACAGTACAAAGGCAAGATTAAAAAAATATTAGATTTTGGTATGTTTATCGAAATGCCTGATGGATATGATGCCTTGTTACATATATCCAAAGTAGCAAAAGAGAGAATAAATAAACTAGATGAGTTGTATAAAGTAGGTGATGATATAGATATAATTGTATTGGAACAAAAAGGTAAAAAAGTGGAGCTTTGTACTCCTGCTTATCTGTTTTAATGGGAGTGGGTAGGATTAGTTGAAGTTATTTTTCGCTATTTATCAATTTACAATTTTCTTAGTTGCATCGTTTTGATTTGACAAGCTTAACGATAGCAAAAATGTATATTTTAGTAGCATATTATCTCTTTTAAACTCTTTTACCCTTATCCATATTTTAGTTAATAATTATCAAATCTTATATTGGTTATAATCGCACCGTTATTACGAAGTGATAAGTAGGGAAACAGTTTGCATTTATGTGGCTGTTGGCACTGAAGAGTGTTTACGCTATCCGAACGGACTTTGGAAGACAGTCTAATGGGACTTAAAACCTATTAATTTAAGGATTTAAATATGAAAAAGTTTTTCTTACTTTTCTTGGCACTTGGTGCTTTTGCGTTTGCTGGTGAAGAGGGTGCTTCTATGATTAAAGCATACTCTGTAGTTGCTGCTGGTGTTGGTCTTGGTCTTGCTGCTCTTGGTGGAGCTATCGGTATGGGTCATACTGCTGCTGCTACTATTGCTGGAACTGCTAGAAACCCAGGTCTTGGTGGTAAATTGATGACTACTATGTTTATTGCTCTTGCGATGATTGAAGCACAAGTTATCTATACACTTGTTATTGCTCTTATTGCTCTTTATGCTAATCCATTTCTTGGATAAATTTAAAGACTAGATAAGCTTAGGGTGGTATAATTCCACCCATCTCCTTGTATATAGGTTCTGATAAGCCTTTAAATTATCAACTGCACCAGTGGTGGAACGGTAGACACGCGGGCTTGAGGGGCTCGTGCTTCGCGGCGTGGAGGTTCAAATCCTCTCTGGTGCACCACCTCTTTCTTTATTCCCAATTTTATATTATTTATCAAAAAAACTTCAAGAAAACCCCGTTCTCTAAGACGGGGATGAATTGAAGAGTTTAATGTTTAATTAAGTTTTTTTTAGTTATAATATTTTCATAGTTCTTTAACATTCTTAAAATATATGGTTGGAAATAGAAGTTTGTATTT
>JANTFF010000027.1 GCA_024763575.1 Sulfurovum sp. | reverse complement strand
TATTTTGGTAAATTATCTTGTTCTTTTATAATAAAAATAGTATTATTATGTACAAATTTAAATTACGGAGCATATAAAAATGGTAAAACATAGTTTAATCGCAATCGCAACTTTAGGACTTATAACTGTATCGGCTTCTGCTTATGATACAAAAGCGTGTGCAGGATGTCACGGAGCAAACTTTGAGAAAAAAGCACTTAATGTTTCTAAAATTGTTAAAGATTTACCTAAAGATGAAATTGTAAAAGCACTTAAAGGGTACAAAGCTGGAACTTTTGGTGGAGCTATGAAAGGTGTTATGCAAGGTCAAGTAAAAGCACTTTCAGATAAAGATATAGAAGATATTGCAACACAAATTGCTGGTGGTGATAAAAAAGCAGAAGCTAGTACAACTAAAGCAGAGAGCAATTCTACAAAAGCTGAAGATAATGCAACTAAAGCAGAGAGCAATTCTACAAAAGCTGAAGATAATGCAACTAAAGCAGAGAGCAATTCTACAAAAGCTGAAACTAACGCTACAGCTAAATAGCTAAAAACTTAATAATTCCCAAACTATTGGGAATTAAACTATATAAAAAAATCTATAAATAGCGTCATATATTTATCTACTTTGCTCTTTTTATATGGAGTAATATTCTCTCCTTTATAGTTCATATTCTCAAAAGTATATATATCACCTTTTTCTATAATCTTATCTGTATCCATTCCAATTTTTGGACGCATATATATAGTAGTGATAGGTACTTCTCTATCTAATAATGGAACTATCTCAAATCTACTATCTCCAATACATAGAGGCTTTTTGATTTTTGCTGATGCTTGTGAAAAGGAGGTTACTCCTGCTATTACTTCACTGTTACAATATAGAGTTGGATTTTGTACTTTGATAATATCTAATAGATAATATACTGTACTATATACAGCACCATCTCCTAGTGTTACAAAGCTTAAAGTATCATACTTTTCAAATCCACTATATATCACATCTACTTGATACTGCCAATCTTCTTTTTTGAAATGCATTGGTGTATATACTGGAATAATTGGTTTAGTAAAATTATGCTCCCTCATCAAAGCAGTTACTATTTTGTGTGTTAATGATTTTTTGAAACTATTATCTTTACTTTTAGTAGGGATACAGATTGCATCACTACTCTTTAAAGCTTTTAAAGCTTTTATTGTAACTAGCTCAATATCACCCGGCCCTAATGAGACCATATATAACTTCTTATCCAAGTTTGATTATCTCTTCTTTTATATTTTGAATAATAATTGAGCGAATATCATCTAACTCTATTAGATTAAATCTATCTGACTTAGTTTTGGACTCCACTATTTTTGAATTGAAATGCTCTTTTAGCTCATCTCTTATCTCTACCATATCTTTTATATAGTGATTACCACTTACTAATAACATAGGAACAACTTGAACATTAGTTACGCCATCACTTTTCATCTGTTCTATTAGTCTATCTTTTACTGCATAGTAGGGAAATGCTCCCTCTAATGAACAGGTGTAATTATTTTTTCCAATAAATTTTAGAAACTCATCAGCATAAGTTACAGAACTTAATCCTGCCAAATCTAATATAGGTACACCATGAATTACATATAGATTTGCCCTATTCTCTTTAGTTATAGACTCATTCAAAGATTTTAAAGCTAATGATGACTCTTTGGTTTTATTTATAATAGCTTTGGTATTTCTAATATTAGCTAGTGAAAAGGTATTAAAACCTTGTACCGTTCTAACTAATAGTTCATGCTCATCTGTTGGAAATAGATTAATAGAGGCTACAACTATATTTTTATAGCCCAACATATCTACATCGGCCAAAACTTGTGGTAAGTTTTTATAATCCATTCCTCTTTTGTGTAAATCTTTCAATACCATTCTTGAACTAAATGATAAAAAGACATCTACACCTTTAAACTTCTCTTCTACTTCTGATTTTAAATCAAGATACATATCTTGCTCTATTACAGAGCCAAAACAAGCCAATATTATGGCTTTGTCACTCTTATAGTGTCTATATCGTTTCATTATGCTCTACAGTTAGTAAGTCTTTTATCAAAAAGGATACTACATCTATCGCTTTTGTACCATGTTTTTACAGCTGATAATATTGCCAAATCTATTAATGGCTCTAAAATTACCACTAACATATATGCTCCACCAAAGGTTAATACATTGTGTATATTTTCTACTGTAAATCCTTGTCCATAAAATGCCCAAAAGGCTACCCAACTCACAATAGCACCTTCCCAAATTAGTGACATTTTAAGCATTTGTGAATAAGTAATATCTTTGTATGCAGTACCTTTTGGTACAATTTTTTTGGTTGCTTGATACAAAATCAACATACTTGCTAAAAGAGTAGTCACATTAATTCCATATTGAGGTAAATCAAATTGTGCTACAGTAACCCCTTGGAGGAGTAATCCCAAAGCTAAACCCATCATAGCAGGAGCTATACCAAACACCATAAGCAAGGTTGTACCTAAAATCAGGTGAACTTCACTAACTCCAACAGGGTAGTGTGGGAAAACCTCAAAAAATGTAAATACTAAAGCTATTGAAATAATAGTTTTGAGCAAAAATGACAAAACTCCATTCTCTTTTATATTATCCAAAGCCATTTTTGCACCAATACCAACTACGGCTACACCTGTTCCATAACTAAGTATCATCTTAGCTCCGTTTACTACACCTACTTCTATATGCATCTGTTATCCTTTTTAATTTTTGGAATTTTATCTAAAAAAATATTATTTATAATTAAAAGCATATATCACTATTTATTTATTTTTGTTAATTTAATCTAATTTTAAGCTAACTTAATCCATTTTCATTTATAATTATATCTATTTTTTAGACATTTTTATAATGTTTATAATTATAAGTAATATTAATATATAGGAATAAAAATTGATAAATAATAGTGATGTTATTTCAACTAATGTACTCATAGTCGGAGGTGGTTCAGCTGGACTTGCTACTGCGATTGAACTTGCTAATAGACTGAAAGAAAAAGGTCAAGATAAGAAGATAATGCTTATCGAAAAAGGAAGTTCTATTGGCTCACATATACTCTCAGGTGCAGTTATACGACCAAAAGTATTTGAAGACCTATTAACACCAGAAGAGTTCCAAGAGATACCATTTGACTCTAAGGTATCAACAGATGTTACTGCCAAACTAAGTGAAGATGGTGAATTTGAATTGCCATTTCATCCACCATATATGTCAAACAGTGGTAACTTTGTAGCATCATTGGGTGAAGTTTGTAGATATTTAGCAAAAATAGCCACAAAAAAAGGCGTAGAGATATATACAGGCTTTGCTGTTGATGATATGGTATATGAAGATGGTAAAGTAGTAGGTGTAAAAACTAAAGATACAGGGCTTGACCATAATGGTATAAAACAGAAAAACTACCAAGAGGGAACGGTAGTCAAAGCTGATATAACAGTTCTTGCAGAGGGTACAAGAGGAAGCCTAGCCAAGAAAGTTATTGATAAATATAATTTGGATGAAGGTAAATCACCACAAATTTACTCTTTGGGTGTCAAAGAGTTATGGAGTGTGCCTGAGGGTAATATAGAAGAGGGTGCAGTTTATCACACTTTTGGTTATCCACTCAAAGATAAATCAGAGTTTGGTGGTGGATTTATATATGGATTAACTAACAATAGAGTTGGTCTGGGGTTAGTTGTAGGTCTTGATTATCCTGACCCAACTTTTGATATTCATGCCTCTATGCAAATTTGGAAAACCCACCCTTATGTATCCAAATTTTTAGAAGGTGGTAAGATTATTGAGTTTGGAGCAAAAACTTTGCCTGAAGGTGGTTGGCACTCTATACCAAAGTATTATGGTGATAATTTTATGATAGTTGGTGATAGTGCAGGTTTCTTGACAACTGCAAGACTCAAAGGTATTCACTTGGCTATTCGTTCAGGTATATGTGCAGGACAAACAGCAATTGAGGCATTAACTAAAAATGATACTAGTGAAGCATCTCTATCTCAATATGAAAATCTTGTAAACAGTAGTTCTATCTATAAAGAGTTATACCCTATACGAAATATGAGAGCTGTTATGCAAGAGGGTATGATAATTGGTGGTCTCAAAATGGGTATCCAACTAGTAACTGGTGGAGCTTGTTTAGCTGTACCAAAAGTTGAAGCTGACATGGATACTACTAAAAAATTATCAGAGTATAAGGGGATTAAATTCAAAGATAGATTTCCAGGTAAATTAGAGTTTGATAAAAAACTCACATTTGATAAAGTAACTGATGTATATTACTCAAAAGCTATGCATGATGAACATCAACCACCTCACTTAGTTGTAAATAATCCCCAAGAGTTCCAAAAAATAAATATAGAAGAGTATGGTTTAGCTGAAGAGGCATTCTGTCCTGCTGAAGTGTATGAACTCCATTTTGACAAAGAGGGTAATCAATCTCTAAGACTTCATGCCGAAAACTGTGTACATTGTAAAACTTGTGATATTAAATCTCCAAATGGTGGTATAACTTGGAGAACACCTTATGGTGGAGATGGTCCAGAATACAACTATATGTAATCAAATAACAATAAAAAAATTAAGGAGAAAATATGGCATTAACAATAATTAGTTTGATGAAACAAGTTCCACTCCCATCAGAGATGAGAATGGGTGATGATGGTCTAATGGATAGAACCAAAGCAAAATCTATTATAAATATTGACTGTAGTTATGCATTAGAGGCTGGACTACAGATGAAAAATGAAAACCCTGAAGCGAAACTTATAGTATGTTCAATGGGACCTCCATCTTTTGAGGAGTCACTCAAAAAAGCACTATCTATGGGATATGATGAGGCGTATCTACTAAGTGATAGACGACTTGGTGGGTCTGATACATTTGCTACAGGTTTAGCAATCTCTACAATGCTTAGACATTTGGGATTTGGAAAAGGATTAAACGAAGATTTTATTATCGTAGCAGGAAGACAAACAAGTGATGGAGATACAGCTCATGTACCATCACAAGTTGCTGAAAACCTACATATCCCACAAGCTACATTTATAGAGACTGCTGATTTGATAGATGGTCATATTGAAGCCAAAAGAATTATAGAGGGTGGGTATCAAATAATGAAATTACCTCTTCCTTGTACTCTATCTTTTACCCCGACAGGAATTCCACCTAGACGACCAACACTTAGTGGAGCAGTGAGAGCTAGACATAGTGAAATAACAATGTTTAATATAGATGATATCAATCTAAGTGATGAAAATATTGGTCTAAGTGGAAGCCCTACTATTGTAGCCAAAGTTACAAATATAAAAAGTGAAAGAGCACCTGTAAAAATGGCAGAGGGTCATAATGAGATTGAACTTATTGACTCACTAATAGATAATATCAAATCTGGTAAAAACAGCCTAGAGGTCAAAGAGACAAAAGCCAAAAAAGTCAAAAAAAGACCAGAAGGGTTTGAAGAGGTTGATTTTAGAAATGGTGCAAAGGGAATATTAACTTGGGCAGAAGTAGTCAAAGGTGAGATTTCAAGACCATCACTAGAGCTACTAACTCCTGCTAGACACTTAGCCCAACAGTTAGGAAATGACACCAAAGTTATGACTCTACTTATCGGTAAAGATATTGGTCAACTAGCCAAAGAGTTAATTGCTCATGGTAGTGATGAGGTTATAGTAGTAGATGATGAGAGATTAGAAGAGTATAGAATTTTACCATTTGCCTCTATATTTGAGCAAGTTATCAAAGATAAAAATCCAGAAATTGCACTTTTTTCAGCTACAACAGCAGGTAGAGAGTTAGCTCCTAGAATTGCAGTAAAAGTAAAAGGTGGAGTAACAGCAGACTGTACTGCACTAGAGATTGGTGAACATATAAATAGAAAAACTAAAAAAATCTTTGCTCCTATATTAGAGTCCAAACGACCTACTTATGGAGAGTCTAAACTAGCTACTATTTTAGGTTTTGTTTGTCCTCAAATTTCAACAGCAAGAGCAGGAACATTTGAAGTACCAACTCCTGATAATAATAGAGAGGGTATAATAACACCATTTAGTCCACAATTAGGAAAAGATGTTTTTGTATCTGAAATTATCCAAACAGTTATTGGTGAGGGTGGATTACAAAATTTATTCAATGCTGATATAATTGTAGCAGGTGGTAGAGGAGCAGTTGTGGATAATCTACAACTAGTCCAAGATTTAGCAGAGGCTCTAAAAGAGCAAGGTATAAATGCAGAGTGGGCATGTAGCCGTCCTGTGGTTGATGAGGGTATTACAGAGTATGCTAGACAGATAGGACAAACAGGTAAAACAGTCCGTCCCAAAGTATATATAGCTGTTGGTGTAAGTGGAGCTGTTCAACATATTGCAGGTATGAAAGAGTCTGATACTATTGTGGCTATAAATCATAATATAAAAGACCCAATATTTGCCAATGCAGACTTTGGACTTGTAGGTGAGTATGAAGATATTTTACCTGTGCTTATAGATAAAGTTAAAAACGGATTTAAGTTTGGATTAGAAGTTAAATAAAATAAAAAAGGATAGATATGATAGGAAGACAAGTAGCAATAGTAGGAGCAGGAGCAGTAGGAGCAAGTGCTGCGTATGCATTAGCATTGAGTGGAACATGTCATAAGATAATACTATATGATATTTTTCCAGAAGTTGCAATTGGAAAAGCGATAGATATTGCACAAGCCACAAATTATTCTCCAAGAGGTACAGTAGTGAAAGCTGCTCTTAAACCAGAAGAGATAAAAGATTGTGATGTAGTTGTTATTACAGCAGGAGTTCCTAGAAAAAAAGAGATGACTAGAGCTGATTTGCTAAATATTAATGCAGGAATTGTCAAAGAGGTTTCTCAAAATATCAAAATGTATTCACCAAATGCAGTTATACTATGTGTATCTAACCCTTTGGATGTTATGACATTTGTAGTTCAAAAGATAACAGGTTGGGATAGAAGTAGAATTGTAGGAATGAGTGGTGCATTAGATGGTTCACGAATGGCTTATCAAATTTATAAAAAAACAGGATTTGGTGCATCTCAGACTAGAGCTATGGTTATAGGGGAACATGGTGAACATATGATACCATACCCACAAATTACTGATGTAGGTGGAGTACCTCTTACTCAAATATTATCCAAAGAGGATATAGAAGATGTAATAGAAAAAACTAAAAATGGTGGTGCAGAGATAGTCTCCCATCTAAAAACATCAGCATTTTATGCACCTGGTCGTGCTATATCGGCTATGATTGAAG
>JANTFF010000026.1 GCA_024763575.1 Sulfurovum sp. | reverse complement strand
CCAAATTATTTTTTAGATAAATAGTTATAAACTCCCAAAGAAACAATAATAATTCCAACACCAATAATTAAGTATAGAGCATAAATCATGTCTGATAAATCATGCATAGCAACTTTGAATACAACCATTAAAGCTTCAATAGATAGAGCGATAATAATAGCTATAGAAAATTTGGTCAAGACCATAGCATCTTCACTCTCTCCTCTATAACTTTTATAATAGACTTCTCTTTCCAAAATTGTTTTGGCAAGGTCAAATATAGCAAGTCCTAGAGTAACAGTTACAATTGGTTTGAAAAGTGTATCAAGTGAGAAATTAGCACCAAAAAAGTGATTGAAAAATGAAAACAGTGCATAAGCAATGGCTAGTAGGGCAAAAGACATTAGTAAAAAACCACTTGTTTTATAAAAAGTTTTATTTATCTTTTCAAATGTAGGATGTAGTTCAATGAGTCCTAATCGTCCGAGTAGTTCACTTACTACAAAATCTATAAAAATATGGTGTCCATGCTCTTTTTTCATAACAGTAATACAGATATTGCCTGTAGCAGAGCTAAGATACGGGTCACTTATAGAGAATTGTTTATCTTTTTCTATAAGCTTTTTGGATAAATATCCTCTATCTTGACCTTTAGCTTCCTCTTCATATCTGTTTCTATAGATATTTGGTGTTATTTGTTTACAAACTCTATCAGTAATATAAAGTAGTTCCATAGATGGAAAGTTTTTGAAATTTTCTTTGTATTTATCTATTTCATTTTTTTTGATTTCTCCATTATTTTTAAGTGTATTTATAATAAAGGCTTCAATTTCAGATTGATTTTCGTGATAAATTTCTATAAATTGTTTCATGTTATTTTCTTCTTTTTTTTGATTTTATTGTTAAGTACCCAAAAGGAAAGGTAGGTAAAAGAGGAGGAGGTATCACACTTTTGGGTACTTAAAAACAAAATCTTTAATGAACAAACCACCAGAAAAATAATCCTAATAAAACATAAAGCTCTATATAGAATCCAATCTTAAAAAACTTCAATGGGTCTCTTTGCATAAGTGGTTTGCTTGTATCATAAAAAGGGATAACTTTTTTAGGATTATCTATTTCATAGAGCATTTCTGAATAGTTAGCATATCGCTCCTCTACCTTTAATGCTATAGAACGCATGATGATACTATCAAGCCAATGAGGGATATTTTTGTTATATTGAGAGGGAAAAGTAGCCAATTTAAAAGATGGGGTCTGAAATGGCTCTATTTCTCCATAAGGGTATCTACCTGTTAGAGCTTCATAGAGTGTCACACCTATTGCAAAAATCTCTGTACTCTCAGATATAGCTGTACCTGCAAATCGTTCAGGTGCTAAATAACTAGGTGTTCCTGCTCTTGAGTGTGTGGCATAGAGTTGTACTATAGAGCCAAAATCTATCACTTTAAAGTGGTGTTTGCCTTTTCTATCTAACATCATTATATTTTCAGGCTTTATATCTCCATGAACTAAATCATATCGTGTGAGATACTGTACTGCTTTTAGAATAGTTTTTGTCATGGCTATAGCATCTTCGGTAGTCAAGAGTCTTTTTTTGATAGATGTTTTGAGATTAACTCCTTTTAGATGTTCCATTATATAGTAACGGTGTGTTCTCTTTTTGGGTATAACAGCCTTTGGAAAAAAACCTGCTTTGAGTCTTGTAGCATTCCATGACTCAGTGACATAGAAATCAAGTGCTACCTCATCTGATAGTGCTTCATAAGAGGCAAATTTGATAACATACTGCATACCCTTTTTTTCACATAACCAAGTGAGATTATTTTGTATAAGTGGTTTCATAAGTCTATAACCATCTATAATATCACCTCTGCTATATTTTTCAGATATTGTAAGGTTCTGCTTTTTGAGTGTCTCTATAAGAGGAATATCTATTATTTCTAAAGTTATAGCTGTAGTATCATCCATTAGATTATCATTGTGTAGCTTACTAGTTGTCTTGACAAGACTATATGCTCCTAAACTTATATGTTCAGAAATTTTTTGATGTTCGAGGTCATTATATAGTCCATCACTACAGAGTAGTATATAGTCACTCTTTTGGATACGGTTTTCAAAATAGTAAGGAGCTACACTCTCTTGCATTCCTATAGCTTGGGTTAGTACATTCTCATAACCCTTCTCATCCATACTATGGTCTTGAGAGAGTTGGGTTAACTCTTGGTTCCTATATAGATAGACACGACTATCACCTACATTAGCTCCATAGAGTCTATCTCCTTGAATGACTACGATAGTTAGAGTAGTTACAAGTTCTGGGCGTTCATAGTTTAGTATAGACTCTTGGTAGAGTACGCTATTAATGGAGATTATGAAACTCTCTATAGATTTTTGGATACTCCAACTATTTGGTTTAGTTTTGAAATTATTGACTAGTTGGGTAGCTGTTCTTTTAGCAGCATTTGCTCCCTCAGTAGCTGACCCAACCCCATCACAAACTACAGCAACAGTTAGATTGTCAAAACTTTTAACAAGAGCATAATCATCTCCTGTTAACTGTTTGCCTTTCGCTAAAGAAAATGAAGTAGTTTTGATGTGATGTTTAGTCATGTTTGTCCTTTTATTAATATTTATATTATAAACCTAGATAATTCCCCCAGCATTTGCTCCCCATGTTGTTCTCCATCTAGTCTTGACAAGTGAGATACCAGCAATAGCTACTAAAACAACCCCTGCAAATATCATAAATCCTGCACCATATCCATCAAATGCACCTTTACTCCATCCTAGAGTTTTAATAAGAGCTGTACCACCAAGACCACCAGCAGCACCGATAATTCCTGTCATAATTCCTATATCTTTACCAAATCTTTGAGGTACTAGTTGGAATACTGCTCCATTTGCCATACCAAGGTTTGCCATAATAAGGAAAAGTACCAAAATAGCTATACCAAAAGGTAGTGTTACAGTTGCATTTATAATAGCCAAAAATGCTACAGAACCAAAGAAGAAGTAGAGTGATTTAATTCCACCTAACTTATCAGCAACTGCTCCACCCACAGGTCTAAGTACTGCTCCTGCAAAAATAGTCAATGCTCCAAAATAACCAGCAATTACTTTTACATTTGGCTCGTTAAACATATCAATACCAAAAGCTGACATATCTGCTTGATAAGTGTTCATTAGATAAACTTTCATATATCCTGCAAATCCAACAAATCCACCAAAACTAATTGCATAGAATAGATTAAACCACCATGTATCTTTGTCTTTTAAAAGCTTACCATAGTCTCTAAGTTTTTTAGGGCGTTGTGTGTATATCTCTGCTGGTGCATCCTTTGCCATAAAAATATATGCTACAAATATAATAGATGATAAAATAGCCCCAACTAAAAATACTGCTGACCAACCCCAATGTTCTGCAATTTTTGGAGCAAAAAGAAAGTCAATAACAACACCAATATTACCAGCCCCTGCAATACCTAGAACTATACCTTGAAGTTTAGGTGGATACCATTGTCCTGCTTGTGGAAGTGCCACAGCAAATGATGCCCCTGCAAAACCAAGTCCAAGTGCTACTACTAAAAGTTCATTATAAGTGATTCGTTCACCCCTAAAGAAAGCATAAAAGAGTACTGATATAACAACTGCTTGTGATAAAAGTGCTGTTGTTTTCGCACCAAATTTATCAACACCAAAACCTAATAAAATTCTAAGTAATGCTCCTGATAAAATTGGAATAGAAAGAAGTGTTGCTTTTGCACTTGCACTCATTACAAATCCACCAACTGCTAGAGATTCTGCTATCTCTGTTGAGAGTGGTCCTAACATTGTCCACACCATAAATGAAAAATCGAAATACAAGAATGCCGCAAATAGTGTTGGCCAATGTCCTTGTCCTTTTAACGCTTTAAATCCTGCCATAATGGCTCCTTATCTGTTTTAAGATAAGAGCATTATAATATGTTTTTTGTAATTAATATACAACTTTATGATTAAATTTTAATCATTTGTTAAACTTGACATCTAAATTAGAAATAATCCTATTGACTAAATATTATACAGTATGTTTATACTTTATGACTATTTTTCTATTATAATTTGGCTTATATAAGATAAAGGATAAGTATGAGTATTTTAGAGAGTGCATTTGAGAAGAGAAACAAAAAACAGAACAAAGTAGAAAAAGTAAAATCCTTGAAGTCACCTATGGATAGTTATACTAAACTAGAAGAGATAGCCAAGGGTGGTTATGAGAATTTAACCAAAGAGGATAGTAGCTATTTTCTAAAATGTTTTGGTTTATTTGATAAGGGTGAAGATTTTATGCTTCGTGTTCGTATTCCTATTGGTCAACTCAACAATGAACAAGCTATGCGTATCGGAGAAGTAGCCCAAAAATATGGTAATGACTATATAGACTTAACTACAAGAATGCAGATAGAGTTGCGTTATTTACAGATAGAAAATATAGCCAAAGTTCTATCTGAACTCAAAGAGGTAGGTATAAGTACTTTTCAAACAGGTGTTGATAATCCTAGAAATACAGTAGCAGACCCTCTTGATGGTTTGGCATTTGATAATATAATTAATGTAAAAGCTATTGTTGAGCGACTTCAATCATTAGTAATTGAAAATCCTGAATGGATTTCTGTTTTACCTAGAAAGTTTAATACTGGAATTTTAGGCTCACTATCAAACTCATGTAATATATTTGGACATGATTGCTGTTTTGTTTTGGCTAATAGCAATGGTGAGTTTGGCTTTAATGTATATTTAGGTGCTAGAGTTGGTGTTCAGTCCAAAGATGCTAATATTTTTGTGAGCGTTGATGAGGTTAGCGATTTTTATATGGCTCTATTGGAGACATTTAAAACTTATGGATATAGAGATAATAGAAATAAAAATAGACTACACTTTTTACTTCAAGATGTAGGAGTTGAAGCTTTTGTAGATGAGATTAAAAGAAGAGCAGGAAAAGATTTTTCTCCTGCTGGTCAAACGCTAGTTCAATCACAAAATATCGCTTTGGGTTCAAATAGAGTACTTCTCAAAAATGGAAAATATGCTTATAAGGTTATAGTCCCATCAGGTATATTTAGTGGCTCAGATATGATAGAGTTAGCTTCAAGGGCTAAAGGTTTTGGTTCAGGTAATATTAGACTCACTTATGACCAAAATATATTTATAGTTGATATTGACAAAAGTGCATTAGATGCATTGGAATCTACAACAATAATCTCTAAATACAAAGCATTTAATAATATCTATTTTAATGATATGATAGCTTGTGCAGGTACAAAAACTTGTAGTTTTGGGGTAATTCCAAACAAACCTGATGCTATAGAGATGGCACATTTCCTAAACTCTGAAATAGCAATAGAGAGTGGAATGGTACGAATGAACTGGTCAGCATGTCCAAAAGGGTGTGGGGTTCATGGCATAGCTGATATTGGATTTGAGGGCTGTAAAGCCAAAGATGATGAAGGCAATCGTGTAGATGGAGTGCATATCTTTATCGGTGGGAAAATAACAAGAGTTGCCAAAGAGGCAAGAGTCTTGCATAAAACTCTACCAATTACAGAAGCAAAATATCATATAAAATATCTACTTCAAACTTATGCTCAATATAAACAAAGAGGTGAAACATTTGAAGATTTTGAAAATAGATTTTTAAGTACAAAATACTCATATCAAGCTATTGGATTTATGACCAAAATCAACTATATATTAAATGAAAAATTGGATTTAGGTATAAAATTAGAGTTAAATAATGAACCAAAAACTTATAAAAAAGAGAATTTTGAGATTATAGATTTTGGAATGAGACTTTTCAAACTCTTGACAGATGAAAGTAGATTTGCAGGAGTTGACAATGAATTTGAACCTATTTTATCACAACCTAGAAAAATCACAAGAGACGAAGTGAGCATAATAAATCCAAAAGTACCCAAAAAATTGAGTGAAGTGATATATATGATGACAGACCCCAATAAAAAGTCAAGAGCTAGTGTATTCTCTGAACTTATAGTACAACTCAAAGGAGTATAAAATGTCAAACTCTACTCCCATAGATAGTTTTATAAATCACAAGGCTGATACAGGTATGCAGTGTGGTAACTATAGTATAGATATCCCAAAGCTAAAAGATGGAGAACAGTATCGTTTTCATTTTGATGCTACTGCTTGTGTGGGGTGTCACTGTTGTGAGGCTGCATGTAATGAGCTTCAAAATAACCCTGCTGATATTAAGTGGCGAAGAGTTGGAGAGATGGAGGGTGGAGTTTTTCCTGAAGTTTCACAACTTTTTAACTCTATGAGCTGTAATCACTGTATCGACCCAGAGTGTCTGCGTGGATGTCCTACCAACTCATATATTAAATTTGAAGATAATGGTATAGTATTTCATGATGATAATGTCTGTATTGGATGTCAATACTGTACTTGGAACTGCCCTTATGAAGTACCTGTATTTAATCCAGATAGAGGAATAGTAACCAAATGTGATATGTGCCATGATAAACTAGTTGTAGGTGAGACTCCTGCATGTGTTCAAGCATGTCCTGCTGGAGCTATTGAGATAGAGGTGGTAAACAAAGAAGAGTGGATAAAGTATGATATGAAAAAAGAGGGAGTTGCACCACATCTTCCTGATGTAGAGATTACTAAACCAACTACTCGTTACACTTTACCTGAAAATATGCCAGAGTATAAACCTGCTGATGAGAGAATATTAAAACCAGCCCATGCAGAGTTACCTTTAGTATTTATGACTGTGCTTACTCAACTCTCTTTGGGTGCTTTTTTGGCTCTATTTTTAGGGCAACTTCTATTTAGTCTTGGATTTAACCTTCCTGAACCTACACTAGGTATGGCAATTATGGCATTTATACCATCTGCTATAGGATTACCACTCTCAGCCTTGCATCTTGGACGACCTATTATGGCTATAATGGCTATGAAAAATTGGAAAACCTCATGGTTATCAAGAGAAGCTATCGCTCTAGGAGCTTATACAGGACTTACGACTATGGTAGCAGGAATGTATCTATTTGAGATAAAAGGCTTTTGGTTATTGTTTACTATGGCTATAACTTTGACTATAGGTATATTTGGTATTTATGCTCAATCTATGATTTATAGAATAAAAGCCCGTCCATCATGGAATAGAAAATCAACCACCAAACGATTTTTTGGTTCAGGATATATTGGATTTTTGTTAATTGCTACAATGTTACTTATTACAAATGGAAAAGATGGAGCAATGGTACTTTTGGCTGTATCACTTCTTGGTGGAATGGCACAAGTTCTTATCATATATGAAGAGGTAATATTTTATCGTCATTTGGATAAAGAAGAGAGTCTATATTATCAGCTTAATAGAACTAGAATACTACTTCAAGAGCATTTTGGAGCGATTAAAAAGATACGACTTTATAGTTTAATTGCTTTTGCTTTAGTGTTACCACTA
>JANTFF010000025.1 GCA_024763575.1 Sulfurovum sp. | reverse complement strand
TCATCTCAATTTCACTTTGAGGTGCTGCTGCCAGTTCTCCCGCATGCCCTGGCTAAATTGAAAGGTGATCCTGCTGATTGTGCTCTTAGTGAGGAGTAATGACCATCGATTTTTCTTTAATTAACTCATGGGAATAAAATGTCAAAAAAACTAATAGAACTAGACAATGGTTTGATGATGGAGGTAGATGTACCTCAAAGTGAAATTGAGATGATTTCAGGTGGCTCTGATATTGTAGAAAAAGTTGATAAGTCTATAGATGCAGTAGAGAGTGTACTTCTAAAGAGTGTCGAACCTATCACAAAAGCCTACAATGCACTTAACCAAGATGTGGTACTCGAAAGAGCAGAAGTAGAAATAGGGATAGGGTTTTCAGCAGAGGGTAATATCTTTATTGCTTCAGGAAAAGGCTCTGCAAATCTAAAGGTAAAGTTGGTTTTATCTCCAAAAGGAGAGTAAGTTTTATGGAACGCTAGAGAGATATGTTAGCAATACTTGGATAAGGTTTCAGAATTTTTAAAATTATAAAGATAAAGCTTAGATGTTAATCTAAGCCAAACTAATTTTTACGCAACATTTCAATAATAGGTTTAGCTAGTTGCAAAGCTTTACTTCTATGAGAAATAGACTTCTTGACATCCTCATCTAGCTCTCCAAGAGTCTGTTGGTATCCACTAGGAATAAATATAGGGTCATATCCAAACCCATTTTCTCCTATAGGTCTGCTAATAATATCCCCATACATCCAACCATGCACACTATACTCTCCATATTTACTGACTATAGCAATAGATGCTGTATAATAAGCAGGGGTTTTATCAACACCTTTGGCTTTGACCTCATCTATTAATTTATATAGATTATCTCTATCACTTGCACCCTCTCCTGCATATCGTGCTGAATAGATTCCAGGTTCTCCACCAAGAAGTGGTACAGATATACCACTATCATCAGATACAACTATATAATCCTCTCCTAATTTATTATAAATAGTTCTAGCTTTGATAAGTGCATTGGCTTTGAAACTATCTCCATCTTCAACTATCTCTAAATCACCTAAAAGTTTAGAAAAAGATATAACCTCATCTTGGCACATCTGATTAAATTCTCTTAATTTTCCCTTGTTTCCCGTTGCTAGTACTATTTTCATAATTTTATTAACCTTTTATTTAGTTTTTAGGAATATAATAGGATAAATTTTATCCTATTGGAGATTTATATATGTTTAAACAGATAATGCCTTTGAGCCTAATTGTGGCTTTACGATTTTTTGGACTTTTTATAGTCTTGCCTGTTCTATCTATCTATGCACTAGATATGAAAGGGGCTACACCATTTTTGGCTGGTCTTGTAGTTGGGGGATATGCTCTAACACAAGCAATATTTCAAGTTCCTTTTGGACTTATGAGTGACAAAATAGGTCGGAAAAAAACTTTGCTTATTGGACTATTGATATTTATAGCAGGTTCGGTTATATCAGCTATGAGTGATAATATATATATGCTTTTGGTTGGTAGATTTTTACAAGGTGCAGGAGCTATTGGTTCAGTGGTATCAGCTATGATAGCAGACTTAGTCAAAGAGGAACAAAGAGCTCATGCTATGGCTATTATGGGTGGGACAATTGCTATGAGTTTTGCTGTAGCTATGATTGTAGCACCTTTAGTTGGTGGACATTGGGGAATAGATAAACTATTTTGGCTTACTGCTATTTTATCTATTATGGCTATAGGAATTCTGTTTACAGCCGTTCCACAACCTCCTAAAATAGTTCACTCTTATGCAGAAGATGAGTCTAAAATGTTAGATGTATTCAAAGATAAATCTCTGACAAGAATGTATATTACATTTCTATTTCACTCATCTATTATGACTATGGCATTTTTTATTATTCCTCTAGTTATGACACAATCTATAGAAGATGGTGGTTTTGGTTGGGCAAAGGCTGAACTATGGAAAGTATATCTTCCTGCTATGATATTTGGTCTAATTGCAATGGGTCCTTCTGCTGTTTTTGGTGAAAAATATGGAAAAGGAAGACAAGTCTTTATGATTTCTGTAGCTACTATATTTTTTGGGTTTATTGCTATGGGATTTGCTCACACTCCTTGGGTATTTATAGTTGGAGTTGTTCTATTTTTTATAGGTTTTAATATGTTTGAGCCACTTCTTCAAAGTTTTGTAAGTAAATTTGCCAAAGTTCATCAAAAAGGTGCAGCGTTGGGTGTTGCTAATACTTTTGCTTATATAGGTATATTTTTAGGTGGTCTATTGGCAGGATATATTATGAACCATTATAATAGAGAGACTCTAGCTATTATAGTTGCTCTATTAGCATTTGTATGGTTTATTTGGGTTGCTACAATGCCAAATCCTAATAAGCGTGGGAATGTATATCTTCCTCTTGATATATTTGACCGTGAAAAAGTATCAGCATTAACAGAACATGAAGCGATTGTTGAGAGTTATGTAAATGAGACTGAAAATATCGCTGTGGTAAAATATGAAAAAGATATGATAGATGAAGATGAAGTTAGGGGAATGTTGAGTTAAGAAAACTAAAAACTATTTGAGGCTATAATAGATTTCAAGGAGTCTATTATGAAAAAATTTGTTCTTATAACTTTACCTCTAATAGTTTTTGCAAAAGAACTTCCACTTATCGAATGTAGTAACAATAATACAATAGATATAGACCTTCTAAAATCAGAGAGGCTTATCTCTCCTAATGGTCAAGGAAGTGAATTTTATTTCAAAGTAAAACCAAGAACCCAAAAGATTTTTATAGATGAAAAACCTAGAGCATCACAAATATCCAAAGATTTAGTTAAACTAATTAAAATTGGTACAACTATATATGGTAGGAAAGATGTAGGAATGAAACCTATAGAAGATAATAGTACAAAAGAGTGCATACTATACAAACAAGGCTTTAAAAGAGCATCAGTTCAACTAGCAACTATTGATAATCAAAGAAACTCTACACTATATAATTTCAAAGTAGGAGATATAGAACACCTCTATCTAACAGCAGATATGCCAATAACTACTATCAAAGAGTTATCCTATGATAAACAAAATAAATCTATATATGAAAATGAACAACCATCATTATTCTATTTGGGTATCAATTACAAGATTGGAGATATATATACCAACTACACTATAGATGAGTTCTACCGTGATTTATCTATAAAAGCGATGATGAATATATCTAATAAGCCAACTAAATCAATAGGTTTGGGTTTGGGGTATCATCTAACTGATGGAATAGAAATTTTTGTAGCAAGAATATGGACACAAAATGAAAATATAATAGGAGAAAGTTCAGGTCATACACCCACAACCACATATGGTGTGAGTTTTGACCTAAACAGAGGGTTAGAGTGGGTTAGAAATATTTATTATCACTAGATACTATTTTAACTCTATTTTAGCATCTTTTTTGAGCTTTGTAGTAGTATCTTCAACCATTTTGTTAAATTTATTTCTATTTACAAGTCCTTTGATTTGCTCTTTGACCTCATCAAATTTTTTCATACCTGCTGATTTTCTATCTTCAAGATAGATAACATGATAACCAAATTGAGTTTTTACAGGCTCTTTTGTAAATTCACCTTTTTTTAACTTATCAGCAGCTTTACTAAACTCTGGAACCATTCTATTTAATGGAAACCAACCCAAATCACCACCATTAGCTCCACTAGGACCTGTTGATTTCTCTTTTGCTAATTTGGTAAAATCTGCTTTGACATCTTTTGAACTCTCTAGCTGTTTAATAATTGCTTTTGCTTCATCTTCTGTTTTTACAAGAATATGACTAGCTTTTAACTCTGCTGGAGTTTTAAAGTTTTTTTTGTTTTTCTCATAAAACTCTTTGAGTTCAGACTCTTTTGTTGCACTTTCAATCTTTTTAGCCTCTTGCTCCATCCAAATATTTAAAGCCAAATCTTTTTTAATCATCTCTAATTTTTGTTTGAACTCATCAGTTTTTTCTAACCCTGCTTTAGATGCATTTTGAGATAATAGTTTTCTATCAACAATCATATCCAAAACTTTTTTTTGCATATCTTTTTTTAAAGTATCAAACTTCATACCTTGAGCACCAACAATTTGATTAACCTCATCTGCTGTTATATTCTCACCATTTACAGTTCCATAACTAGTCTCAGCATTACATACACTTACTAATAGTAGTGAAGCTATTGCCATTTTTACAGTAGTTTTAATCATTTTTTTCCTTATAGATTAATTTTAAATACTGAATTATACTTTAATAAGGTAAATAAATAGTTAATATGTTTTAACATATACCTAAATTAACAGGTTTATACTCTACGCCCATTAATGCACATGCTCGTCTCATTACATTTTCATTGGTAAATCCGAACTTTTCAAATAGTAAATCAGCAGGAGCAGATGCACCAAAACTCTCCATGCCTAATACATCATCAGCATATCTATAATATTCAGTAGCACTCCCTGCTTCTACAGCCAATACTTTTGTATTTGGATTTACTACTTTTGTTTTATACTCATCATCTTGTTCATTAAATAAATCAAGACATGGAACAGAGACAACATTTGCTATAATTCCCAAAACCTCCAAATGACAAGCAGCCTGAAGACAAAGCATAAGCTCACTACCACTAGCCATGAGTGTAAAGTTAGCATTTTCTCTAGCTTTTACTATATATGCACCTTTGGATACATCTCCAAAATCTTTTTTTGGTTTTAGAGTTTTAAGTTTTTGACGGGATAATACAAATCCATGAGGTGCTTTTATAGTAAGTGCTGTTTTCCACGCCTCTACATTCTCTGTAGCATCAGCAGGTCTCCACACATAAAAGTTTGGTAAAGCTCTAAATTGACTTAGATGCTCAATTGGCTCATGTGTTGGTCCATCTTCTCCTACTCCAATACTATCATGTGTCCATATAAAGAAATTATGGATACTTGTCAATGCTGCTATTCTAGCACTTGGTTTTAGATAATCAGAAAATACAAAGAATGTTGCATTAAATGGGATAATAGTACCATATAGAGCCATAGCATTTGTAATAGCTGCCATAGAGTGTTCTCTAATTCCAAAGTGAATATTTTTACCTTTTGGAAAATCTCCCATATCTTTTAGATGAGTTTTATTTGATGGTGCTAAATCTGCTGAACCACCTATAAAGCTAGGAACTGCTTTTGCTATTGCATTTAGTATCTGACCATTACTATCTCTAGTAGCTACAGCTGGGGTATCTGCAAAATCAGGATACTCAATAGATGAAAAATCAGGATTTAATAGTCTATCCATAATTTCATTTTGTTCAATTAGAGGTGCTTGTTTGTGTAGATGTCTCCACTCTTTTTCCAGCATATCACCTTTTTCTATAGCACATCTAAATCTCACTAATACATCTTCAGGGATATAGAACTTCTCTTCAGATGGAAAGCCCTCTTTTGCTTTTGATTCTGATATAATATCCTCACCCAATGGAGCACCATGAGTAGAGGCTGAACCTTCTAACTCTCCTGCACCTTTTCCAATAATAGTATTGGCTATAATAATAGTGGGTTTAGTTGCCTCTTTTACATCGTTTAGAGCTTTGTCTATATCATCATAACAGTGACCATTTATCTTTTTGACATCCCAACCTTGTGCTTCAAAACGCATAGAGATATTTTCACTCCAAGCTATACTTGTATCACCCTCTATTGTAATCTCATTATTATCATAGATTAGTACCATATTATCAAGACCAAGGTGACCTGCTAGAGAACAGGCTTCATAAGAGATACCCTCTTGTAAATCTCCATCACCACATAGACAATATACTTTATGGTCGATTAGCTTACATGTTTCCGAATTTACAAGATTTGCTGAATATTTTTCTGCCATTGCAAAACCAACAGCATTTGCAATTCCTTGTCCCAATGGTCCTGTAGTAATCTCTACTCCTGGGGTATGTCCATATTCAGGATGACCTGGAGTTTTGGAATCTAGTTGTCTAAACTTTTTTAAATCTTCCAAAGATAAATCATAACCCCAAAGGTGTAATAGTGAATATATAAGAGAAGAGCCATGTCCACCAGAGAATACTAGACGGTCACGATTAAGCCATTTTGGATTTTTGGGATTATGTTTTAGGTGTTCACTAAGTACTACTGCAATATCAGCTAGTCCCATAGGAGCCCCTGGGTGTCCTGAATTTGCTTCTTGTACCATATCTGCTGCCAAAAATCGAATGGTATTTGCCATCTTTTTACGCATAATATTTTGTTCGGTCATTGCCATTATTTAAATTCCTTAAAATAGATTTAGCAGTATAAAATATATATTTTATACTACAAAAGCTATCTATGTCTATATAGATATTGAGTTATAATTGGATTTAGTGCTTTTTTAAGAGGATTATCAAATAGATTAAATCTACTTTGTAAATCATCTGCTAGAGTATCAGCCTCTTTTATACTTTGTCCTAATCCAATTATATTAATAAATGAGTTTTTATCTTCATCATTTCCAGTTGTTTTTCCTGCCTCTTCATCACTTTGAGTCTCATCTATAATATCATCTTGAATTTGAAATAAAAGTCCCAAATCTATACCAAATTTATATAGTTTGTCTTGTCTATCTTTTGGTAAATCTACTATTATAGCACCCATTAATAGACTAGTAGCTATTAGTTTAGCTGTTTTATTTGTATGCAAAATTTTTACCTGCTCTAAAGTAAGTGGTTGATTTTCGAAATACAAATCTATAGCCTGCCCCAAAACCATACCATAAGTCCCACCATCTCGTGCCAAAAGTTCAATTAATTTTATTTTTATATCATCTCTTAGAGGTGCTTTGGATATACGGTAAAATGCCTCTGTATTAAGGGCATCTCCAACCAATATAGCTGTCGCTTCATCATAAGTAATATGTAAAGTCTCAAACCCACGACGCAAAGGTGCATTATCCATAGCAGGTAAATCATCATGTATTAGTGAATAGGTATGCAAAAACTCAATAGCTAAAGCAGGAGCTAAAGCACCCTCAAAAAGTAGTGGTTCATAAGCCTCAACTACAGATAAAAGCAGTGATGGACGAAATCGTTTACCACCTGCTAATAACATAGCCTCTAATGCACTATTATAGTATGGATGAAAAGTTTCTACTTTTGGTAAGTTTGCTTTTAGATAAGTTTCAAATCGTTGCATATATTATACTCTTATTTTTTGGTGGCATTATAGCAATAATATATGTTATTTTTGATTAATAAAATTAAGGAGATATAAAAAAGGACGAAAAAAATCGTCCTATAAAAAACAGTAAAATTATACTGCAGTTACATTTTCAGCTTGTGGACCTTTTTGACCTTGACCGATTTCAAATGTTACAGCTTGACCATCTGCTAGAGAAACTCTACCACCTTGTGGATTGTTTACTTGTCTGAAATGTACAAATACATCAGCTCCTCCACTTG
>JANTFF010000024.1 GCA_024763575.1 Sulfurovum sp. | reverse complement strand
TAAGAGAGTTTTAATGAGTTTATTGCTAAACATAAAGAGCTAATTAATTAAATTGTAGTAATTTATGTTCTAGTGCTGTTTCATAGCCCAACTGAAATAGCTCATCTAACTTTTTAAAACTAAAAAGGCTATAGTTTTTTAACTTTTCATTGATAATATAATAGTCACACTCTTTAATTTGCTCTTGAACTGAAGCACGCCACATTAGAAAGATTGTTCGTTTTATAATACCCCATAGAGAGTTTTTAAACCCATCTTCTTGGGGATGTAAATCTACAGCAACTATAGGAAAATTATACTTCTTTACTGGATATACAGGTAAGTTATCCATAATACCACCATCTGCCAATTGATAATTTTGATAGGAAATTGGTTTAAAGAGAGGAACGACAGCAGAAGAGGCGATACACAGAGTAATAGCCTCTCCTTGATTAAAACGGACTATTTCACCACGCTTTAAATCAATAGTAGTGATATGTACTTTGATTCTACCATCTTCAATATTTTTAATAGGAATTAGCTCTTTTAGAACAGATTTTTTTTGGTCAATTTTTAGAAAACCTTTTTTTAAACTATTAAATTTAAATGATTTTCTAAAAGCTTTAGATTTAAAAATTTCAAGTTGCTCTTTTGGTGAAATATTAGCAGATAAACTACTTGCAATAATAGCACCAATACTACTACCAGATATTGCCTCTATCTCTATCCCTTTTTGAAGTAATGCTTCTATCACACCCAAGTGGAATGCACCTCTTGCTGCACCACCAGATAATACTAAACTAATCTTCATTTTTTAACCAATCAATAATTTTCCACTCCCCATCAAAGGTCTCAACCAAAGCTGTACATGATTCAACCCAATCACCAGAGTTTTTATATGCTATGCCATCTATATCTTTCATCTCTGCTTTGTGGATATGTCCACATATAATACCATCATATTTTTGATTTTTGGCATGTTCTGCTAATATGGTTTCAAAATCAGTAATAAAACTTACAGATTGTTTGACATTGTCTTTGACATATTTAGAGAGTGACCAGTAACGATAAAATCCAAACTGTTTTCTAATAAAATTAACAGTTTGATTTAAGTTTAAAAGTAAATCATAACCAATATCGCCTAAAACAGCCAACCATTTTTTTGTTAAAGTTATTGAATCAAAAAAATCTCCATGGGTTACATAGTAGCGTTTACCATCTGCTCCATAATATTGGGCTTCATTTAAAATAGTTAAACTATCTCCTAAAAGGATAGGGATAAAAGGTCGTAAAAACTCATCATGGTTACCTGTAATAAAATAAATATTAGTTCCCTTACGAGCTTTTCTAAGAATCTTTTGAATAACATCGGAGTGAGACTGTTCCCAACGAAACTTTCTTTTGATTGCCCACCCATCAATGATATCACCAACGAGGTAAAGATTTTCAGACTCATTATGTTTTATAAAATCTAAAAATCTATCAGCTTGTGAAAATTTTGTGCCTAAATGGATGTCCGAGACAAATATTGATTTATATTTCATAGTTTAATTATATATTAGATTAGTAACATAAATATAACAATGAAATTAACTCCTATAGAGGGGTATATAGTTTGAAATTATTTGCGTTTTTTACCTGCAATCATAAGTCTAAGAGCATTAAGTTTAATAAACCCTTCTGCATCACTTTGGTCATATACATCATCTTCTTCAAATGTAGAGTGTGCTTCAGAGAATAGTGATTTAGCAGATTCTCTACCTACTACCATTACACTACCTTTATATAGTTTGAGTCGTACAGTACCCTCTACATCTTCTTGAGTTTTATCAATAGCCGATTGTAACATCTCTCTTTCAGGTGACCACCAGTAACCATTATAGATTAGACTAGCATATTTTGGCATCAATTCATCTTTGAGGTGTGCCTCTTCTCTATCTAGTGTAATAGACTCTATAGCTCTATGTGCTTTTAGCATAATAGTTCCACCTGGAGTTTCATAACAACCTCTAGCTTTCATACCTACATATCTATTCTCTACAATATCAATTCTACCTATACCATGTCTGTTTCCATACTCATTGAGAGTTTTTAGAATAGTAGCAGGAGACATCTTTTCACCATTAATAGCAATTGGGTCACCATTTTTATACTCAATTGTGATATATTCAGCTTTATCAGGTGCATTTTCAGGTGAGTTTGTCCATAACCACATAGCCTCATCAGGCTCTTTGCTTGGGTCTTCTAGTACTAATCCCTCATAAGAGATATGTAACAAGTTTGCATCCATTGAGTATGGTGACTCTTGACCTTGTTTTTTCTTGGTTATATCAATACCGTGTTCTTGTGCATAAGCCAAAAGTTTTTCACGAGAGTTCAAATCCCATTCTCTCCAAGGAGCAATAACTGTTATATCTCCATCTAGCCCAAGGTATCCAAGTTCAAATCTAACTTGGTCGTTTCCTTTTCCTGTTGCTCCATGGCTAACTGCATCTGCACCTGTTTTGTGGGCAATTTCTATCTGTTTTTTTGCAATTAGTGGTCTAGCAATTGATGTACCTAGTAGATATTCACCCTCATAAATTGCATTTGCTCTAAACATAGGAAATACAAAATCTTTTACAAACTCTTCTCTAAGGTCAAGAATAAATATATTTTCAGGTTTAATCCCCATAGCCAAAGCTTTTGCTCTTGCTGGTTCTACCTCTTCCCCTTGTCCTAAATCTGCTGTAAATGTTACTACTTCACAGTTATATTCATCTTGAAGCCATTTTAAAATAATACTTGTATCAAGCCCACCAGAATAAGCCAATACTGCTTTTTTTACTTCTCTTTTTGCCATGCTATATGCCTTTTAAATTTTTGCGAATTTTAGCATAGATTTGTTGATAGGTTATTTATGATGATTTAGACACCCAAACCTATTATCATTATCTATAACTCTAGCAAAAACAGTTAATTCCAAATCAAGATTTTGTGCTATTTGTCTAATATTATCTAATCTGTTAGCACAAAACCCTATCAACATTTCATATTCTTCTCCACTACTACCCACCTCATCACTTATATCTATCAAAGGCTCAAACCCTATACTATTATAGTCCAAAAGTTTATTAGTGTCACAATATAGCCCATCACTAATATCCATTCCTACCGATAGATATTCTCGTGTCTGTTTTATAAATTTAGTTCTAAGTTTAGGTTCTATAAATCTTGAATTATCTGAAACTTTTTCTCCACTCATTAATCTATTTAAATCCCTTTTACTCTCACCTAATACTCCAGTATATACCAATAAATCACCCTCTTTTAAACCTTTTCTAGTTAAAGGATTATCAGATTTGGAAATAATAGTAATGCTAAAATCAAGCCTCTCTCCTGCAATAGTATCACCCCCTATAATTTCACATTCAAACTCATTGGCTGTTTGATGTAGAGATGTAACTATCTCATCTATATCTTGTTTTGTTATATCTTTTGGCAAAGAGAGTGTTACCAAAGCATACATAGGTTTAGCATTCATAGCAACTGCATCAGATATATTTACTAGCATTGCTTTTCTAGCTATTTGGGTTAAGCTCATCCAATCTCTTTTGAAATGGACATTCTCAAAAAAAGCATCCATACTATAAACCGTGTTACCAACTACTGCACCATCATCACCTATATAATTGGAACTTAACTTATTTATCAAATAATCTTCTCTATTCAATCTATCTCCTAGCTTAATTATGGAAAAATTGTAACATAAGATGTTTCATTGTAGCTTACAGTAATATTATTAAAGTCTCTTATACTTGCTTAGGATATAATCTAAACAAATTCTTATTTAATAAAGGACATGGCAGTATGGATGTTAAAATCTACGAATATGATGCTGTAATTGTTGGTGCAGGTTTAGCTGGTTTAGCAGCAGCCAAAGAGCTAACAGAAGCAGGGAAGAAAACAGCAGTAATTACGAAACTTCACCCACTTAGAAGCCACTCAGGTGCAGCTCAAGGTGGAATTAATGCAGCACTTGGAGCTGAAGACTCTACAGAACTTCATGAGTTTGATACTGTAAAGGGGAGTGATTATCTAGCAGACCAAGATGCAGTGGAGCTTATGTGTACAAAAGCTCCTGAGACTATTAGATGGTTAGAGCATATGGGGGCAGCATTTTCACGAGATGATAAAGGTGATATTGCTATTCGTCCTTTTGGTGGACAATCTAAACCAAGAGCATGTTATGCAAAAGATAGAACAGGTCTTTCTGTACTTCAAGCAATATATGAACAAGCATTTAGAGCTGGAATTGAAGTTTTTGATGAGTGGTATGTAGCTGATTTAATTTATAAAGATGGTAAAGTATCAGGTGTATCAGCATATGATATTAGAAACTCTAAACCTGCTATATTTAATGCAAAAGTGACACTTTTTGCTACAGGTGGACATGGACGAGCATTTAGATTTAACTCAAATGCACATGCTAATACAGGTGATTCACTATCTATTGTAGCAAGACATGGTTTACCACTAGAAGATATGGAGTTTGTACAGTTTCACCCAAGTGGACTAGGTGGAAGTGGTATTCTAATCTCTGAAGCAGCTAGAGGAGAAGGTGGACGACTTTTCAATAGCGAGGGTGAAAGATTTATGAGCAAATATGCACCAAATGCTATGGAGTTAGCATCAAGAGATGTTGTCAGTCGTGCTATTATGGAAGAGGTAAGACAAGGTAGAGGTGTAGGTAAAGAGGGACAGTCTGTAAATATTGATTTAACCCACTTAGACCCTGAAATTATTTTAACAAGATTACCAGAACTTCGAGAACTAGCAATAGCATTCCAAGGTCAAGATATGTTAAAAGAGCCTATCCATATATCTGCAACTGCTCACTACTCAATGGGTGGAATTCCTACAAATATCAACTGTCAAGTTCGTAAAAATACAAAAGAGTTAGTAGAAGGTTTCTATGCTGCTGGTGAGTGTAGTTGTGTATCTGTACATGGAGCTAATAGACTAGGAGCTAACTCACTACTAGAGGCTACATTCTTTGGACGACATGCAGGACAAAGTATGGTAAAAGCACTTGATGAGGGAGTTGAACTTAGACCTGCAACTGTAGAAGATGCACAACCAATGCTAGATGAACTAAATAGAGTCAAAAGAGGAAATGGTAAGGAGAGAGTAGCAGACCTTAGAATAGAACTTCAAAATGGTATGACTGCAAATGCTGGTGTATTTAGAACCAAAGAGTCACTAGAGAAACAGATTAAAATTATTGATGATTTGTTAGTTCGATATAAAGATATAAGGATTGATGATAAATCAAATACCTTTAATACAGACTTACAAGAGGGATTAGAGCTAGGTCATATGCTAGAGTTTTCTAAATTTATTGTAGTTGGTGCATTGGAAAGAGAAGAGAGTCGTGGGGCTCACTATAGAGAAGATTTTCCAACTAGAAATGATGAAAAATATATGAAACATACTTATGCCTATATGGACAAAGATTTTAATATCACAACAGAGTGGGGTGATGTAGTGCTTGGTAAATTCGAGCCAATGGAAAGAAAATATTAAGGAGGTCATAATGAGTGATAAACGAAAAGTAAAAATAAAAGCGTTTAGATTTAATGCTGAAACTGACTATCTCCCATATACTAAAGAGTATGAGATGGAGGTAGGCAAAGATGAGTTGGTTCTTGACCTTATGAACAGAATTAAGTGGGAACATGATGGCTCATTCTCTTATCGCCGTTCTTGTCGTCATGGTATTTGTGGAGCATGTGGTATCAAAGTAAATGGCAAACCAGTTTTGGCATGTAAACAAAATGCAATAGAGCTACTTGACCTATTTAATAATGATATTACACTAGAACCTCAAAGTAAAAAAAGAGCTGTCAAAGATATGATTATTGATAAAGGTGACTTCTGGGAGAAACATGCAGATGTCAAGCCTTATGTAGTAGCTGATATTGACCCTGCACCAAAACATGAGACCAAACAATCTATAGCACAGTTTAATGCCTTATTAGATTCTGATTTATGTATTCAATGTGGAGCATGTCATTATGCTTGTCCAGCACTAGAAGTAAATCCTGATTATTTAGGGCCAGCAGCACTAAATGCAGCATATAGATTTAGTATTGATACTAGAGATAATGCTAGTATAGATAGATTGGAACTTACCTCTCAAGCTGGAGTGGGTGTTTGGGATTGTGTCAAATGTTTTGAGTGTGCAGAGGCGTGTCCAAAAGAGATTAATCCAATAGAAAAGATTACCAAACTTCATAATATGCAGTTTGAACAAAAAGTTGCAAGAAGAAATATAGCAACCAAACATGCAGAAGGTTTTGTAAGAAGTATTAAAAAACATGGTTTCCTAGATGAAGCTGATATTGTGGTATATTCAGAGGGATATTTGGGAATGTATAAACATATGAAAACAGCTATCAAAATGATAAAAGCAGGTAAAATCCACTGGAATGATGCTCTTCCATGGGTTGATAATGTACCAAAATCCAAAAACTTAGATGAAATTCAAAAACTAATTGATATTTCAATGACTAATAAGTTACTATAAGGAGAAAAGATGAGTCAATTACACTATGCACTGTTTACAGGTTGTACAGCAAAACAATCAACACCAGAACTACTATCATCTACTCTAGCAGTAGCTGATAAGTTAGGAATTAAAATTACTATACTAGAAGAGGCAAGTTGTTGTGGTGCTTCACATCTACAAGATTTTGATGAGTTTTTAGCACATGTTCTAAATGCTAGAAATATCTGTTATGCAGAAAAATTGGGTCTGACTATGATTACTATATGTAATACATGTCAACTCAACTCTGCCATGACTAAACACGCACTAGATACCAACCCAGAGTTAAAAGCTAGAGTAAATGAAAAATTAGCAGAAGTTGGATTAGAGTACAAAGGTACAAGTGAAGTTAAACATTTCTTATACTGTCTAATAGATGAGTATGGATTAGATAATATCAAAGACAAAGTCAAAGTTCCACTAAGTAATTTCAATATCGCACCATTTTATGGATGTCACAATATTAGACCTAGTGAACTTCATCACAATAGTAATGGTGGAGAAAACCCATATACACCAACTTCATTAGACAGACTAATTGATGCACTAGAGGGTCATCCAGTTGATTATGAGAGCAAAAATAAGTGTTGTGGTTTCCATGTAGAGCTTCAAGCCAACCATACATCAGAAGTTTTAACAGGTAATGCCTTGTTAGATGCAGTGGATAATAATGCTGATATGGTTGTAACTCCATGTCCACTATGTCACCTAAAGATGGATACATATCAAGATGATGTGAGTGCTGTAATGGGTAGAGATGTAGAGATACCTGTTCTTCACATGCCTCAAATGGTCGCACTAGCTCTTGGATGTACAGAAAAGGAGATAGGACTAGACTATCATGTTCAAACAGCTTCTCAGATTTTTGCCGAAGCTAATGCATAAAACTGCTGTAGGTTATGGATATTTTAATTAGGATTAATAAGAGTTATAATCAAAAATGCAATTAATAAATTTTTTCCAACCGATTTTTAATAAGAAACTAATGTTAGATACGATAAAATAGGCTGTTCGTAAAGTTATATAACATTTTTTTGTTAAGTAGCCAAACGGTTGGAAAAATTCTATAAAATATAGATTTTGTGG
>JANTFF010000023.1 GCA_024763575.1 Sulfurovum sp. | reverse complement strand
TTACTCAAAAAGAAAAAGTGGTCACCATCAAGTGGATAAAATTTACTACCCTTTATAATAGAAGCTATCTTCTCTCCTGTATATAGAGGTGTGGCTGTATCCTCTTTACCCCAAAATAGGAGAGCTTTACCTTTGTATTTAGCAAAAGATAACTCAAAATCTTCATCTACTACATTTTTGAATGTTTCATACATTTCATGACTCATTCCTTTTGCATCAGGAGCTATGAAAAGTTCTCTGATTTTATTAAATCCTAGAGGTTTAAGTAGTTTAAATGTGGCTATTTTGACTTTAACTGACCATGGCTTTTTGGTTTTAATACCTGCTGAAGAGAGCAGGACTAGATATTTAGGATTCAGCAAGGTAGCTACTTTTCCACCAAAAGAGTGTCCCATAATAATAGTGGGGTTTAATCCAACAGCTTTTATAAATAGTTTAACTATATAGGCATAGTCTTGGGTTGTAAGTATCATACTATTGCTACTTCCTCCAAAACCTGGTAAATCTAAATATGTTTGACGATAGTTGCTAAACTGATTTCCAAAAGCTTGTTTCATTATATCTTTGTTACTTCCCCAGCCGTGAAGTATTAATATACCTATTTGTGCATTTGGATTACACATTTCATAACTTAGTTTGAATTTGCTGTTTTTATAATTTATCTCTTTGATTGCCATTTTTATTACTCTTTTTTATTTTGATATTATATCGTTTTTGAACAGACATAAGCTGTTGCAAAAGCCCATTGGAAATTATATCCACCTAACTCTCCTGTAACATCAACTAGTTCACCCAAAAAATATAGATTTTCCTCTTTTTTACTCATCATACTACTTGCATCTATCTCATCTGTGTTTATACCACCTTTGGTAACTTCTGCTTTGCTATATCCAAATGTTCCTGCTGGTGCAAATGAGTACTCTTTTAGTGACTCTATCTTTTTATACTCTTCATTATTTAATTTATTGGCTGATTTATCTTCTATTTCTAGTTGTTCCAAAAATGTTTTGGCTACACGGTTGGATAATCCTAATAGATTACTTATATATTTTTTAGATGATTTGAGCTGTTCTATTTTGATATTTGGTAGAAAGTCTATAGTTATTTTGCCTTTTTGCCAATATAAAGAAGCGTTCAAAATAGCAGGTCCAGAGATACCTTTGTGAGCAAAAAGTAGTGAGCCTTTTATCTCTTGTTCTCCTACTTTGATTTTAACATCTGTAGATACTCCTGATAGTGATTTGAAAAAGAACTGTTTAGGTTGCAAGGTAAATCCAACTAATGCAGGGTTGAGTGTAGATATCGTATGTCCAAAACTTTTTGCAATATCATATCCTATAGGTGTAGCTCCTAATTTAGGGAAACTCAATCCTCCTGTGGCTACTACTACTTTTTTGGCTTGGAATATACCTCTATTGGTATGAACTTTGAATATATTATCTTTTTTTTCTACTTTTGTTACTTCTGTTTGAAGTTTGATTTTATGGTTATCTATCTCTCTTTTAAGCAAATCAACTATCTCTTTTGCAGAGTTTTTACAAAAGTATTGACTATCTTTACGGAGTTGTGGAGTCAATCCTCTCTGATTTAACCATAATAGAAGCTGATTTTGGTCAAATCGTTTAATAATATTTCGTATAAATCTTTGGTTGCCTAGATAGTTTTTGGATTGGAGATTATCATTTGTAATATTACATCTACCACCACCAGATATTAGCATTTTAGAGCCTATTTTAGGATTATTATCAATTATCAAAAAATCTCTATTTTTTAGTAATGCACCAAGCATTAATCCACTAGCACCTGCTCCAATTATAATTGTATCTACTGTTTGATTTTTCATTACGGAATTATAGCTAAAATCTCACCAAAAGGTATCTCTTTTTGTTGTGGCATAACCCACAATGTATCAATAGTTGGTTCATATTTTGGAAAAGTTCCCATACCATCTGTAAAATATATCAAAAATTTGAAATCTTCATTTATATTTTCTATATATTCAAAAACAGGACGAAAATCTGTTCCACCTCCACCTTTTAGTGATGTTTTTAATGGTTCTAGTGGGGTTAATCTAGTTACATTTTGTATCTGTGCATCACATTCAATTAGTTCTATAATATATTGAGGGAAAATCTGCATTATCTCATATAGTTCAGTCAAAAATATCTCTAGTAGAGTCTCATCAATAGATGCAGATGTATCAATGGCTACTACTATTTTCAACTCTTCACCATAGATAGAAGGTAGGGCTATACCCCTATACAGATGTTTTTTACTTGGTGGAAACATTCTATAGTCACTTTTGGCGTGAGAATTAACATATCTATATAGTTTATCTCTCCAAGATATTTGAGCTTTTCTTTTAGTTTTTACAAATCTTTCTATACCTTTTGGTAAATCACCTTGTTTTTCTAGTTTGTTGGTAAGTTGTTCTAGTAAAAGTTCATAATCTTCATCACTGAATATCTCTTCTTGAAACTGTTCTGTTTGTTTTTCTTTTTCCTCTTTTGGTTCTTCATCTTCATTTAAATCAAGTTCTCCTACTAATATAGTGTAAATCTCTTCTGCATATAGTCTTTCAAATCTTGAACTATAGTTTGCTAGTGGTGGTAATACAAATCCATTTTCTATCAATAAATCATTAATGGCATAATCACTAGCTAATTTCCATACAGAGTTAATTTTTCCTTCTCCTCTAGTGGTATGAAATAGGGCTTGGTGCATAGCAGAGTTGGCTAGATGGGTAGCTATCTCATCTATAGTTAAAACTTCTAAATACTCTTCATTATATATAAACTTATCATTTTGGTGTGAAATAGAAGCTATATTACTGTTTTGCTCAAAAGATAGAGAGCTTACTAGTGTTCCAAAGTATGGATTTTCTAACATTAATTTAGTTTTGGCTTGGGTTAGTTTTTGTTGATGTATCATAATGAATAGCATATCATATAGAAGATTAAATTAAAATTTAGATAATATTTATCTAATTTGGATAAAATCCATCCTTATAATGAAATTTAAAACGATTGGAGCAAAGTTTCATGAAGATGAATGGTGCAAGAATGGTTTGTGAAGCAATAATTGCCGAGGGTACAAAAACTGTATTTGGTTACCCAGGTGGTGCTATCATGAATGTGTATGATGAGATATATAAACAAGATGGATTTGAACATATCCTAAATAGGCATGAACAAGCTTCTGTTCATGCAGCAGATGGTTATGCTAGAGCTACAGGAGAAGTAGGGGTTGCTATGGTTACTAGTGGACCTGGATTTACCAATGCTGTTACAGGATTAGCAACTGCTTATATGGATTCTATTCCACTAGTTGTTATATCAGGACAAGTTCCTTTGTCACTTATTGGAACAGATGGTTTTCAAGAGATTGATGCAGTAGGAATTTCAAGACCTTGTACAAAACATAACTATTTAGTTCGAGAGCTTAGCGAACTGCCACGAATACTCAAAGAGGCGTTCCATATAGCTAGAAGTGGGAGACCAGGCCCAGTATTGGTGGATATTCCAAAAGATATAACAGCAGAAATTGGTGAATTTGTATATCCTAATAGTGTAAATATCCCAAGTTATAAACCAACAACCAAAGGGAATAAACGCCAAATAGACAAAGCAGTTGAGGCTATATTAAAAGCAAAAAAACCACTACTCTATATTGGTGGTGGTGCTGTTTTATCAAATGCAAGTGATTTAATTCGTAAACTAGCTCTTATGGGTGGAATTCCTGCTGTGGAGACTCTGATGGCTAGAGGTGTGATGGGCGATAGTAATCCACTACTTCAGGGTATGTTAGGAATGCATGGTAACTACTCATCCAATATGGCAATGAGTGAGACAGATTTAGTTATCTCTTTGGGTGCTAGATTTGATGATAGGGTTACAGGTAAATTATCTGAATTTGCTAAATATGCTGATGTTATACATATTGATATTGACCCTGCTAATATTAGTAAGCTAGTAGATGTGGATTATCCTATTGTTGGAGATATTACAATTGTATTGGAAAAAATAATTGCTGGACTTGAAGATAAAATTAAACCTGAACGATATAGTGATTGGAGGGATGTATTAAATCGTTATAATGAGTTACATCCGTTAACTTTCCAAGATAGTGATGATGTAATTAAACCTCAATGGGTTGTAGAGAGAGTTGGAGAGTTGTTAGGTGAAAAAGCTATTGTAACATCTGATGTTGGACAACATCAGATGTGGACAGCTCAACACTATCCATTTGATAGACCAAGACAATGGATAAATTCTGGTGGACTAGGAACCATGGGATTTGGTTTTCCAGCTGCACTTGGAGCGAAAAAGGGTTATCCTGAAAAAACTGTAATAAACTTTACAGGTGATGGTTCGATTTTGATGAATATGCAAGAGCTAGTAACTGCTTCAGAGTACAAAATACCAGTTATTAATATTATTCTCAATAACCACTTTTTGGGAATGGTAAGACAGTGGCAATCATTTTTCTATGATAATAGATTTGCTGAAACAGATTTGAGTTATCAACCAAATTTCAAAGCTTTAGCAGAGTCTTGTGGTGGTATTGGTTATGATGTTACTACTAAAGAGGAGTTTGATAAAGCATTAAAAGATGCGATAGAAAAAGATAGAGTTACTTTTATAAATGTAGCTATAAATAGGTTTGAAAATGTACTGCCAATGGTTCCAGCAGGTGGAGCATTATACAATATGATATTAGCAGACCAAAAGGAGGAAAAGTAATGGCTGATGTAAGAAGAGTTATATCAATTTTGGTCGAAAATGAGAGTTCAGTACTTTCGAGAGTATCTGGTCTCTTTGCAGGAAGAGGATATAATATAGAGACCCTAACAGTTGCTCCAATTCCTGATACTAATCGTTCGAGAATTACAATTGTAACAAAAGGTAGCAAACGAGTCATAGAGCAGATAACCAAACAGTTACATAAACTTATTCCTGTTTATAAAGTAGTAGAACATGATGAGATGGTAGAAAAAGAGATGATATTAGCAAAATTCCCAATAGAAGAGAATTTATCTGATATTCAAGCTCTGTGTCAAGCTTATAATGGAGGAATTGCTAATGTTGGTGCTGATATGATTATTGGAATGGTTACAGATGAGCCTTGTCGTATTAAACATTTCCTTGAAGCAACCAAACGATATAACCCAATAGAGGTTGTTCGTGGTGGAGTTGTAGCTATAGAGCGATAAATATATGAAAAAATATAAACTAAGCAGTATATGCAAAGAGATAGATATTTCCTTTAATGAAAAAGATATTGAGATAGAAGGACTTCATACTTTGGATGAAGCCTCTTCATCTCAAATTAGTTTCTTTAATGATAAAAGATATAAAAATAAGTTATCAAATACCAAAGCAGGAGCAGTTCTAATAGAAGAACAATATGTCTCTTTACTTCCAAATACTACAATAGCATTAATTACAGATGAACCATACCTTAAACTTGCTCTTACCTCTAAATTGTTTGCACATAAAATCGAAACAAAAGGTAATCATCCTAATATGGGCAAAGGGTGTGATATAGATAAACAAGTTCGTTTCGGAAAAGATGTAAAGTTGGGTGATAATGTAACTATTATGGCAGGAGCTTATATTGGAGATAGTGTGACTATTGATTCAAACACTATCATATATCCAAATGTAACACTATATCACCATACTAAAATAGGCTCAAATTGTATTATACATGCAGGAGTAGTTATCGGCTCAGATGGATATGGTTTTGCACATACAAAAATAGGTGAACATATCAAAATATATCAAAATGGCAATGCAGTTATAGAAGATGATGTAGAGATAGGTGCAAACACTACTATTGATAGAGCAGTTTTTGGCTCAACATATATTAGAAGAGGTACTAAACTAGATAATTTAGTTCAGATAGGACATAACTGTGATATAGGAGAACATACACTTATGGCAGGTCAAGCTGGAATTGCAGGTTCTACAAAAATAGGACGAAATGTTGTGATGGGTGGTCAAAGTGCAACTGCTGGACATTTAACAATAGGTGATTTTGTAACAGTAGCTGGTAAGAGTGGTGTAACTAAATCATTAAAGAGTGGAAAAATTTATGCAGGTTTCCCTGCTATAGAGCATAAATTATGGTTGAGACTTCAGGCTACAATATCATCTTTGGTAAAGAGGAAAAAATAATATTTTGGCTATAATCCTACAAAAAATTTATAGGATATACAATGCAATTTATAGAGACTCGTGGCAATGACGGAACTAAACCCCAAAAGGTAAATTTTTCAGAAGCTATTTTGAACCCAAGTGCTAGTTTTGGTGGTATTTTTGTTCCTGAAACTCTACCCTCATTTGATAGTGCATTTCTAAATAGACATTTAAATAGTAGTTATAAAGAGTTAGCTTTTGATATATTAAAACTTTTTGAGATAGATATTGATGATGATACAATCAATCAAGCATTAAATCGTTATGATACTTTTGATGACCCACAAAATCCTGTGCCTCTAAGCAAAATAGAAGATGACTGTTTTGTGATGGAGCTTTATCATGGTCCTACTCGTGCATTTAAAGATATGGCTTTGCAACCTTTTGGATATATATTATCAAAAGAGGCTCAAAAACGACAACAAAACTACCTAATTATGGCTGCAACAAGTGGAGATACAGGTCCTGCAACCTTAGAGACATTTAAAAATCAAGACAATATTAAAGTAGCTTGTTTATATCCAGATGGTGGAACAAGTGATGTTCAGAGATTGCAAATGGTTACAGAAGAGGCAGATAATGAAAAGGTTATTGGAGTAGTTGGCAACTTTGATGATACTCAAAATATGCTCAAAGAGCTTTTGGCTTCAGAAGATTTCAAAGCAGAACTAGAAAAAAGAGATATAAAACTCTCAGCTGCCAACTCTGTTAATTTTGGACGGATTATTTTTCAGATTATGTACCATATCCATGGATATTTAGAGCTAGTTCGTCAAAATGAGATAGAGATGGGAGAAAAAGTTTATCTAGTCGTACCATCAGGAAATTTTGGAAATGTGCTTGGTGGATATTATGCCAAAAAAGCAGGGCTACCTGTAGAGAAACTCTTAGTTGCATCAAATATAAATAATATTCTAACAGACCTAATAGAAAATGGTGTATATGATATGGCTAGTCGTGAGCTTATCAAAACAGAGTCTCCTGCAATGGATATTCTCAAAAGCTCAAATGTAGAGAGAGTTCTATTTGACAAGTTTGGAGGAGAGAGAACCAAAGAGCTTATGGAGTCACTAAATAATGAGGGAAAATACACTTTAACATCAGAAGAGTTAGCCCTGCTTCAAGAGGATTTTGTAGCCACATATAGTAGTGATAGTGAATGTGAAGAAGAGATAGCACACTATGCAAAACAAGGCTATATATTTGACCCACATACAGCTACATGTATAAAATCATATAAACAAAGAGAAAACAAAGAGTTAAAAAGCATTATATACTCTACAGCAGAGTGGACAAAATTCTCTACTACAGTAGCAAAAGCTTTAGGAAACCAAGATGTATCTAATGATACAGAGGCTTTGGAGTGGATAGCAAATAATACTAGACAGAGTGTTCCACCTATGATAGATGGATTATTTAGTAAAGAGATTAAACATCCATTGGTAGTCCAAAAAGAGTTTATCAAAGATGAGATGTTAAAGTTTTTGTAGAACAAAATTAAATATAAAATTTAAGTTTTTTATGCTATACTGCTAATATAATTTAACAGTTTATAACCAAAGGTATTAAAATGAAAACTTATAATGGAAATAAA
>JANTFF010000022.1 GCA_024763575.1 Sulfurovum sp. | reverse complement strand
TCTCAAATCATTAGGTATTCGTAAAATATTAGGAAATATTGTTATAGATAGAACACTATTTCAAGTATCAAATAGAAACAATTCAGGTTTTGATAGAAATAGATATAGTCCCTATAATGCCATGCCTGATGCTTTGATGTTTAACAAACGAAAAAGTACTATGTGTGTTACTTCAGCAGGTAGAGCTATTAAAATCAAAAGGGATATTCCAGATTGGAGTTATAAAGTTGTTAATAGGATTAAACCTGTAAATGGAAGTTGTAGAAGAGGTCGTTCATGGCCAAAAGTGAGTATTAAAAAGAGAGGAAGTCAATCTATTATTACCTTTTCTGGACGATTAGCAAAACGTTGTGGTGATAGAAAAATATGTAAAGTAATAACTCAACCTTATAAATCTTTTTATTATGCTCTAAAAGGAAAAATGAAAAGAGAAGGTATCTCTTGTAATGGCAAAATGAAACTTCGTCGTCTGCCAAAAAAAGCTAAATATCTATTTTCTCACTACTCTCCTACTTTAGAGAGTGTTATCTCTACTATTGCTAAAAAAAGTGATAATTTAATGGCTAGACAGCTATTTTTGACACTAGGTTCTAAACTATATTCTCCTCCAATTAATACTCTAAAGGGACAAAATGCAGTTAAGAGAATTTTAAACCGTTATAATATATTAGAACCAAATTCTACTTATATTTCA
Organism: Sulfurovum sp.; assembly: GCA_024763575.1. GTDB lineage: Bacteria > Campylobacterota > Campylobacteria > Campylobacterales > Sulfurovaceae > UBA1140. Next base: position 7,376 of record JANTFF010000022.1, on the reverse strand, counting down.
AATGGTTCAGGACTCTCTCGTGTATCAAGAGTTACAGCTAAATCTTTGGCAAATCTACTAAAACATGCAGGAGTTACTTACGGAGATAGATGGATGAATGTTTTATCTATTGCAGGAATTGATGGTACTATTCATAATAGATTTCGTAATAGTACAGTCTATGGTAGAGCATGGATGAAAACAGGAACGATTAGAGGAGTTGCTAATATTGCTGGATATGTTGAAGGTGCTTCAGGAGAGAGATATATTGTTGTAGTATTAGTCAATGATAAATATTCTGCTCGATATGGACGGAAGTTAGCCAATAGAGTTATTGAGTGGGTTGCTGATACTTTGTAAGTGAATAGTGAAAAATGAATAGTGAAAAATTTAGGGTTTGTGTAATTTTTGCAGGTGGGAAGAGTTCTCGTATGGGAGAGGATAAATCTCTTTTACCTTTTGGTACTTTCTCTTCTTTAGCTGAATATCAATATAATAGACTCTCTAATATTTTTGATATAGTTTATATCTCTGCTAAGTCTAATAAATTTGATTTTGATGCAACTATTATAGAGGATTGCTCTAATGACTCGTCACCATTAGTTGGATTGGTATCTATATTTGAGGCTATTGATATAGATGAAGTTTTTATTTTGAGTGTGGATGCTCCTTTTGTAGATTCTACTATTATTGAAAAATTATATACCGATGCACTCTCATTCAAAGATGTTATTGTCGCTTCCTCACCTAATGGGATAGAGCCTTTATGTGGAATATATAGGAAGAGTATATTACCAAAAGCTAGAGAGTTTTTGGATGATAATAATCATAAATTACAAGCTTTATTAAAAGAGCTAAACACTCAAAAAGTTACTTTTACTCAAAAAGATGTATTTGCTAATCTCAATTATCCCAATGAATATCAAAAAGCACTAAAAAAGATTTAATACTTCTCTTCTAACATCTGATTAATCATTGTTTTGGTAAAGTATATAAACTTTTCAAATAGTTCACTATGGTATTTATCTTTGTGATAAATCATAAAAAAGTTTCTTTTACATTCAAAATCTTTGATTGGTACACGCATAAGTTTATTATTTGCTATATCTTTTTGGACAGCAATTTTAGAGATACATGTTAGACATCTATGGTTCATTAGAAGTGATTTAATAGACTCTGTATGACCTAATTCCAAAAATATATTGATATGGTCAACTCTCTCTTTGATATAGTCCAAAAATACTTCTCTCGTACCAGAACCCTCTTCTCTTAGAACCCATTTTCTATCTTGTAGTTTGTCTATAGAAATTTCTTTAGTTAGTGTTGTATCAGTTGTAACAACTACTAATTCATCTACACCTATTATCTCTTTGATAATATCTGAATCATTTATGATACCCTCAACAAATCCTACATCTATTTCACCATTTTTTATAAGTTCTACTATCTGTTTGGTATTTCCCTCTTTGAGTCCTACTTTGACATCAGGATAGTTATTCATATAGTTACAAATAATTGGAGGCATAAGATAATCTACAATAGTAGTACTAGCACCCACTCTTACTATCCCTTTATTTACTGTATTTTTAAACTCATACTCAATGTCATTTAGCTTTTTTACAATTGGGGCTATCTCTTTTTCAAAAGAGCGACCCATCTCATTTAATATAAGCTTTTTGTTTATTCTATCAAATAGAGGATTACCTAATATATTTTCCAACTCTTTAATAGACATAGATATAGCTGATTGACTAAGCCCCATACCTTTTGCTACATTGGTAAGGTGACCTTGTTTTACAACATTTAAAAATATCTCCATTTGACGCAATGTTAGTTTCATGATTATTATCCATTTTTTTCTTTATTATATCAGAATAATAATATACTTTTGATACTTTCATCAAAAAAACTGTTTATTATAGTGTTTAAATTTCAATTTGTAATAAATCAAAAAACTTAAAATTAAAGAAAGAGATTATTAGTGTTAAACTAAATCTACACCTTTCTCTCCTGTAATCATCTCACCAATAACATAACCATCTGTATTGGCACAAATATCATCTACATCTTTGGCATCTACTACCCATATCATACCTACACCCATATTAAAGGTTCTAAACATCTCTTCTTCGGCTACATATTGAGACATAAACTCAAATATAGGAAGTAGTCTTATACTATCTTTTTGGATTTTGGCTCTCATACCATCAGGAAGTACTCTTGGTAAGTTTTCTATAATTCCACCACCTGTAATATGTGCTAGTGCTTTAATCTTATCTCTATTGGCTTTGAACTCTTTGACATATATTCTAGTAGGAGTTAAAAGTGTATCAACTAAGGGTTTTCCCTCAAACTCATCATTCAAACTCATTTCTAATTTATCAAAAAATAGTTTTCTAACTAGAGAATAACCATTGGAGTGAACTCCAGAACTAGGAAGTGCAATAATTACTTGTCCCTCTTTGACATTTGATAGAGTATCCATTTCGCTTTTCTCTGCAATCCCTACAGCAAAACCAGCCAAATCGAAATCCTCATCACTATACATCCCAGGCATTTCAGCAGTCTCACCACCAACTAAAGCACACTCACTTCTACGACAACCCTCTGCAATACCTGCTACTACATCTTTGGCATTAGCAGGAACTAAATGACCTGTAGCATAATAGTCTAAGAAAAACATAGGTGTTCCAAAGTTACAAATCAAATCATTTACACACATAGCTACAAGGTCAATCCCTACTGTATCAAATTTACCACTATCTATAGCCAATTTAAGTTTAGTTCCAACTCCATCAGTTGCTGATAAGATTACAGGCTCTTTGTAACCTGAAGGCAAAGCATATGCTCCAGCAAATGAGCCTATTCCACCAATTACATTATTATCAAAAGTTGATTTGACATCAGACTTAATAGCCTCTACAAAACTGTTACCTGCATCTATATCTACACCAGCATCTTTATATGAAATATTTTCCACTATTTTTTCTCCTCATTACATGATGGAAAGGCACTTTTTAGTACTTGTGTAATATAACAAAATCCAGTTAATCCACTAACAATCAAAATAATCATAATACCAAATTGTAATAAAAATGCACTTTTAATTGAACCAGTTACAGCTAACATCATAGCTATACCCAATGCCATAGCCAATAGAATTTTTTGTAATCTCTCTACACACATATTACCCTCCAAAATTTTTTTGGGTATTATATCGAAATCTAAATAAGTAAGTGAGTAAATTAATGTATGATGTAGTTATAATAGGAGCAGGTGCTAGTGGATTAGTATCTGCTATAGTATCTGCTAGAAGAGGTAACAAAGTACTAATATTAGAAAAAAATAGTACAATAGGTAAAAAACTTCTAGCTACTGGTAATGGAAGATGTAATATTACAAATATTCGTCCAATTCCTGATAGATTTTATTCACAAAATCGAAAATTTATAATATCTGTTCTAAATGAGTTTAACTATCAATCTATCAAACAGTTTTTTAAATCTATTGGATTAGAGCTTATTGAAGCCAAAGAGGGTAGAGTTTTTCCTATGTCTCTTCAGGCTTCTAGTGTAGTTGATATTTTAGGTTATGAGTGTAAACAACTTGGAGTCAAAATTTTATGTGAAACAGAAGTAAAAGATATAACTTATGATAAATCTATCTATAGTATAAAACATACAAAAGGCAAATCTACTAGTAAAAATATAATTATAGCTACAGGTCATAAATCAGCTCCACAATTAGGTGGTGTGGATGATGGAGTATCATTTGCTAAAAAATTTGGACACAAAAGAGTTGATAGTTTTCCCTCTTTGGTTCAACTCACTTCCCCTATGCCAAATCTAAAAGCTTTAGCAGGAGTTAGGGTTGATAGCAAAGTTACACTATATAAAAAAGACAAAAAAATAGAGAAAAGAGGAGATATACTATTTACCTCTTATGGTATATCAGGACTTGCTATTTTGGATATTAGTCGTTTTGTTTTAGAAGAGTTATTTACCTCTTCTGTTGTTAAATTAGAGATAGATTTAATACCCAAAATGAGTTATAAACAGCTTATTGCTATTATGAGAAAAAGTATCAGAAAAAAGAGTCTAAAGCCTATTGATATATGGTTACAAGGATTTATAAACAAAAAAATTATTCCTTTTATACTCAAACCTCTAAAATATGAGAAATTTGTAGAAAAAGATATTCAGATAAAAGATATAGAAAGAATTGCATATCGTATTAAATCTTTTGAATTTATAGTAGATGGTAGTAGAGGGTATAAAGGTTGTGAAGTAGCTACGGGTGGAGTTGATACGAGAGATATTAATCCAAAAACAATGGAGTCCAAAATCCAAAAAGGGTTATACCTAACAGGAGAGGTTTTGGATGTTGATGCAGATAGAGGAGGCTTTAATCTACATTTTGCATGGGTTAGTGGGATTAGAGCAGGAAATAGTGTTTAACTATTTTATATTTTGTTGTATAATTCGTTTCTAAAATAATTTAAAAAGAGACATATATGCAAATAAAATATAGTGGTGATAAACCTATAATATCACAACATGGAATTACATTCAACAAAACAAAAGAGGATAAATATATTTATCTCAAAGGTGCTATTCATATACTTCATATTATTGATTTGAAACATAACTATGAGTTTGATGATAATATACCTGATGAGCAAATATCCAAAATGATTAGAGAATATCAAACTAACATAGAAGAAGATATTAAAAAAGAAGAAAAGCGATACAAAGAAAAATTGAAAGAAGAGATAGAATATGTAAAGAATAGTAATTTATCAGAGTTAGATAAAAATATTTGGATTAAAAACCTAAATATAATGCAAGGTTATAGAATACAAAGAGCTATCAATAAACTCTATTATGAACATGCGATATCTATTATTGTAAGTATTATTAAGAAAAATCAGATTACAAGTATGGTTTTACCATTTAATAAATCATATTTCCACTTGGCAGAGAGTATTCAAAATGCTTTGGATAGTGATAAACATCATATTAAAAGTGATATAGAAATACAAAATGATAACAGTGAATTAACATTAAAATTCACTATAAATCATCGTAATCGAAAATACTAAAGAGTATTTTTATATCTTTTTTTCCACTCTTTTTCAAACTTTTTTCGTTTGATAAAAGAGAGTTTCTCTATAAAGACTTTGCCCTCTAAATGGTCACATTCATGTTGGATTGCTACAGCTAAAAAGTCATCATCTTCTATAGTATGTTTGTTACCAAATCTATCTTGATATTCGATTTTTACATGTTTGGCTCTTTCGATATCTTCATAAATACCAGGAATACTTAGACACCCCTCTTGATGTTTTTCTATTCCATTTTTTTCTATAAAAATAGGGTTGATAACTTCTAAAGTATTCTCTTTGGGCTGTTCATCACTATCATCATTAGGTATATTGATAATCAAGGCTCGAATATCAACTCCTACTTGAATAGCAGCTAACCCTACCCCTTTTTTACTTATCATGGTATCGTACATATCATCTAGTAGAGTGTGCAACTCATCGTCAAATGAAGTTACCTCTTTGGAGATAAGTTTGAGTCGTTTATCAGGATAGATAACTATATCTCTAATCATCTATATACCCTTAGCTAAAACTCTTGGTTAATACTTTGTCTATAAGTCCATACTCCATAGCCTCTTGTGAAGACATAAAATTATCTCTCTCTGTATCTCTCTCTAGCTCCTCTGGAGTTTTGCCACAATTTTCAGCCATAATCTCATTTAGTGTATCTTTGAGTCTTTGTATCTCTTGGGCTTGGATTTGAATATCTGTTGATTGACCTTGTGCACCACCTGATGGTTGATGTATCATAATTCTAGCATGTGGAAGAGCATATCTTTTGCCTTTTGTTCCAGCAGATAGTAAAAATGCACCCATAGATGCAGCTTGACCTATACAGATAGTTACAATATCAGGTTTTATATAATTCATAGTATCAAACATAGATAATCCACTAGTTATAACTCCCCCTGGAGAGTTGATGTAGAAGTAAATATCTTTATCAGGGTCTTGTGCTTCTAGGAAAAGTAGTTGAGCTACTATACTTGATGCTACTTGGTCATTTACTTCACCACTTAACATAATAATTCTATCTTTGAGAAGTCTTGAATATATATCATAACTTCTCTCACCACGACCCGTCTGTTCTACAACATAAGGAATATAACTCATATCTATTTATCCAATCCCATAATTTTTGAGAATAGTTTATCTTCAATCATTCCCATTTTAATAGCAGGTAGGAGATTATTCTTTTGATAATACTCAACAACTTGTTGTGGATCTTGATTATTCATCATCGCTTCATAATAGATAGTTTGAGTTACTTCATGGTCATTTACTGTAATCTCTTCTTTTCTAGCAATTGCATCAACTAAGAATGTAGCTTTGACAGAATTTATAGCATCTTCTCTAACTGACTCTCTAAGCTCTTCTATTTTCTCATCATTGCCTTTGTATGTAGCTAACTCCTCTTCACTCATTTGTTGTGCTTTTTGATTAATTTGTGCATCAATCTCTTGCTCTACAATATTTTCTGGAAGGTCAAAACTATACTCTGCTACTAGTGCTTCCATAAGTTTTGGTTTGAGTTCATCATTATAAATTTTGGCTACTTTTTCAGATTGGATTTGCTCTTCTACTTTACTTTTTACAGTATCGGCAGTTGCTTCTTCATCACCTGGGATTAATTTTTTTACCATCTCTTCATCTAGTTGGGCTTCACCTCTAGCTTTAAGTTCATGTAGAGTTACAGTAAATACAGCTTCTTTACCTGCTAAATCTGTAGATTGGTAATCTTCTGGGAATGTTACAGTAATATCCTTTGTCTCACCTACACTCATACCTACCATTTGGTCTTCAAATCCAGGTATAAATTGACCTGAACCAATAACTAGTTCAAAACCTTCTGCTTTACCACCTTCAAACTCTACACCATCAATTTTACCAACAAAATCAAACTTAGCTTGGTCTCCATTTTCTAGAGGTCTATCTTCTTTTAGTTTTTTATAAGGAGTATTATTTTCGAGAAGTTTATTGAGTCTCTCTTCTACCTCTGCTGGGTCAACTACAGGCTCTTCATAACTTGGTGCTAGTTTTTCGTAACCTTCCACTTCTATAGTTGGTTTGAGAGATATAGTTAATTCTACTTCAATACCATCATCAACTTTTTCAAATTTTTTAAATACTGGGTCACCTATAACATCTTCATCTTTTATATCAAGCTCTTTTTTTGCATTTTGAACTATTTCATTAATTGCTTCACTCTCTGCTTCTTGTTGTAGTTTTTCACCATACATTTTTTTGATAATAACTATAGGTACTTTACCTTTTCTAAATCCATCTACAGTTTGGG
>JANTFF010000021.1 GCA_024763575.1 Sulfurovum sp. | reverse complement strand
GTGAGATTTTACAAGAGAATAGAATACTAGCAAATATTAAACAACACTCAACCAAAAAAATCTTACAAGCTATCAAAAAGCTAAAAGATGATGATGCAAAAGTATTTACAGAGCAGTATAACAAAGTTATTAAAGAGGGTATATTCCAAGACTACACAAACAAAGAGTTATTACTTGAAATTGTAAGATATAAATCTTCTACAGAGGATGGAATGATTGGTCTTGATGATTATATCTCTCGTGGAAATAGTGAGAAAAAAGAGATATATTATATAATTGGTGAAGATGAGAAAGTACTTAGAAACTCACCACTATTAGAAGCTTATAAAAAAGCTAATATTGAAGTACTAATTTTAGATGACAAAGAGATAGATGAAATAGTTACTCCTGCTATTGGAACATTTAAAGAGTGGACATTTAAAGATATCACAACTATAGATGCCCCTGATAGTAAAACAGAAGAAGAGAAAGAGGTAATCAGTAAAGAGTTTAAATCACTAACTGATAAAATCAAAGATGTGTTAGGAGAAGAGGTAAAAGAGGTTAAAACAACTTCAAGATTAACTTCAAGTCCATCATGTGTAGTAAAAGATAGTTCAGACCCAATGGCAGGAATGGCTCATATGTTCGCACAGATGGGACAACCAATTCCAGAGACTCCACTTATTTTAGAGATTAACCCTGAACATGCTATGATACAAAAGCTTGATAAGTTAGAGAACAAAGATACTTTTACCGATATGGCTTGGATATTGCTTGATAGTGCAAAACTTTCAGAAGGTTTAGAGCCTAAAGATAAGTCTGCATTTGCAAATAGAGTATCAAAAATAGCTACACAAGCAATATAAACTATATTTCATGGGCTAGAAAGTCCATGATAAAAAAGGAAAAAAATGAACAAACATATTAAGAAAATTTCAAATGCTACACTTATTGGAAGTATGGGTGTGTTAGTACTAGCTACAATGCAAGGTTGTGGAGATGCCCCACAAGAGAATAAACCAGCAGAACAACCTGCCTCTTCAGCTATTAAAAAAGAGGGTGCAACAGTAACTATTCAGGAGTCTCTTAATAAAGATAGCAATAAATCTACATATAAAATTATAGATGAGGTTCCAAGTGCAACTACAAGAGTAATTCTAAGAGATGTAAATGGAACAGAGAAAATTCTTAGCCAAGCAGAGATAGATAAACTAGTAAAAGAAGAAGAAGCAAAAGTAAATGCAGGTACTTCTGATTTGACTAAAAAACCTGAAGAGGTAAAAGATAGTGGTGGATTGGGACTTGCAGGAACACTTATGGCAAGTATGGCAGCAGGTGCTATTGGTGCAGCACTTATGAATAAACTCTCAAACAATCAAAATTATCAGCAAAATAGAAGAGCAAGTTATAGTTCTCCTAGTACATATTCTCGTTCTCAAAGTAGTTTTAGTAAAGCAAGAGCAACAAACTCAGCAATGAGTAAAAGAGCTACAACATCATCTTCATCTACTCGTCGTTCAGGTTTTGGAAGTTCTAGTAGAGCAAGTAGTCGTTCAAGCTTTGGTGGTTAATATATGAAACTAACACCGATAAAAGTTCCAGATAATAAATTTCTCGAACAGATTGGATTTTTTTGGCATACTGACCCTGACCAAACTCCTTATGTAGCATCAGAAATTGTTGATATAACTCCTAATGAGGCAGATGCTTATTATGAAGCAGTAAATGAACTCTATGAAATGTTTGTAGAGGCTGGTGAGTATGTAATAGAGAATGATTTATTACATGAGATTGGAATACCATTTAATCTAATTGATGCTGTCAAAATGAGTTGGGATAATGATGTTAATTGGCACTTATATGGACGATTTGATTTAGCAGGTGGAGTTGATGGTAAACCTATTAAATTAATAGAGTTTAATGCAGATACCCCAACAGCACTATTTGAAACTGCTATATTACAGTGGGCAATGCTGAAATATAATAATATGGAAGAGACACATCAATTTAATGATGTATATGAAGCTATTAGAGATAATTTCAAAAGACTTATAGTTTTGGATGGAGATTTAAATAATTTTGACCAAGAGTATGAGGGTTGGAAGATACTCTTCTCATCAGTCAAAGATAATGAGGAAGAAGAGAGTACTGTTAAACTTCTCCAAACTATAGCTGAAGATGCAGGATTTGTTACAGAGTTTGCATATATGGAAGATGTAGAGTTTGATGATAAGGAAGGAGTATTTTATAACAACTTAAATTATGAGTATTGGTTTAAACTATTTCCATGGGAAGACATAGCTATAGAAGAGAGTGAATTAGCAAGACTTATAACTCAAATTATGCATAATAAAAAAGCAATTTTCCTAAATCCTGCTTATACTCTTATGTTCCAATCAAAAGCATTTATGAAAATACTTTGGGATTTATATCCAAATCATCCATTACTATTAGAGACCGATTTTAAACCATTACAAGGTATAGCTCAAGTTGAGAAAAAGATATTTGGTCGAGAGGGTGCAAATACTATTATTGTAGATAAGAACGAAAAAATAATAGAAGAGCGAGACGGTGAATATGGTGAGTTTCCATCAGTATTTCAAGAGTATGTAGAACTACCAAAAGATAGCAAAGGCGATAGCTACCAAGCAGGAGTATTTTTTGCTTATGAGGGTTGTGGTCTTGGCTTTAGACGAGGTGGTTTGATATTAGATAACTATTCCAAGTTTGTTGGACATAGAGTGGTTGTTGATTAGAGGTTTGGATAGTTTTTAAACCTAAATAAGGTTATTAACTATCCCGTATTCTCTCTTTTAGTGATGGTATAAGTTTGGCTGAAACTGATAGTGTATCATAACCCATATCTAGTAATTTACTTGTTACCTCTTCCATTCCTGCTAATTCACCACATATACTTATAGGTTTAGTTATATTATTTTTTATCATTTTCAAAGCACTCATAAGCATAGGTGAGTTGACACTTACATGTAGGCTAGGGTGTGTTCTCTCTGTGGCAAAAAGATATTGAGTTAGGTCATTTGTACCTATAGAGTAAAAATCAACTATTTTATCAAACTCTTTTAATGCAAAAATTACACATGGAACTTCTAGCATAATTCCAAATTTTATATTACTAATATCAACATTATTCTCTTGTGCTACCTCTTTGGCTATAGTTTTGGCTTGATTAAACTCTTGGACACTACTTACCATTGGGAACATAACTTTAAGAGGTTTTTGATTATGAGCTAGAAATATACCTAATAGTTGTTCTCTAAATAGTGTCTGTTCTTGTAAAGAGAAACGGATACCTCTAATACCCAAAAATGGATTTGGTTCTTTTGGAATTGGGGCATAAGGTAGTGCTTTGTCTCCTCCTACATCTAATGTTCTGATAGTTATATCATCAAATATAGTCATTATCTCTGCATAAGTTAACACTTGCTCTTCTAGTGTTGGTCTATTTTCTTGGAATAAAAATTCTGTGCGTAATAGTCCTATTCCATCTGCTCCTTTCTCTTTTGCTTCTTGAGCAGATATAACATCTGTTGTATTTGCTAATATATTAATTTTTTTACCATCTTTTGTTATTGCAGGTTCAAATCTTTTTTGATAACCTATCTCTTGAAATGCTTTAAATGCTATCTGTCTATTGTATGCTTTTTCCAAATCATTTGAGGTTGGACTTACAACTATATTCCCACTATTGGCATCAAGTATAGCTTCTGAGCTTGGAGTGATAATATCATCTATAATCATAGATGGTACTCCAAAAGAGCGAAGTAGTATAGATGCGTGTGAAGTTGGTGTACCTTTTTTGAGTATTACTCCAGCTACTTGGCTATCCATTAGTCTCATAATTTCACTAGGTAATAAATCTTCTGCTACTAATATATAAGGGGTATTTGGTAGTTCAATAATAGTATCTATACCAAGATGTGATAAGACTCTTTGTTCTATATCTTTGTAATCAGATATTCTTGACTCAAATCTTGTATTTTCTAGTTTTGTTATCTCATCTTTGATAATATTTCTAAATATTTTAATATTTGTACAACCATATCTAAATATATCACTAGAGAGTAGCTCTTGTTGTGCCAAAAATATTTGAGCTTCATCTGTCGTTTTATTTTTTATATATAGTTCATATAACTCTTTTTTTGCAATTTTGAGAGCTTCTCTAAAAGCTAATCCATTTCTATTATCATCTCTCTCATAAGTTTCGTACTCTATGATAGGAGCAATAGCCACACCTTTTCCTATAGTTTGACCTTTGATAGAAATGGATTCATAACTCTCCTCTTCTTGTTTTATCTCTTCTATCTCTTTATCATCAATCATGAGTTGTTGAAAATATGACTCTAGGTACTCTATAGCATCTGAAGAGTTATCACCTATAGCACGCAAGATAAAACTATCACCTTTTTCTAAACCTAGAGATAATATTTGATTAACTTGCGTAGATGATACCTCTTGGTCTTTGGCAACTATAGTAATAGTTGATTCAAACTGTTTTACCTCATTACTAAATTGTGCAATAGGTCTTAGGTGAAAACCATTAGATGAAGTTATGGTTAAGGTTGTCTCAACAGTTGTTTTTTTGGTTTTTAATAGTCTTTTTATAAAATTCATTGGCGTTTCTATTTTTTATCAGATTATATACTCTTTTTATTGAGTTTCCTATAAAAGTAATAGGTTATAATAGGTATATTACTCTTTACTATTTAAATATAAGTAGATATGCTACTCATTTTGATAAATTATTGTTTCAACCCCATAAAATCAAAGAAAAGGTATAATACGCGAAAATTTTTTGAATGTATATAATAAAAAGGTTTATCTAATGTTTGAAACAGTTATTGGGCTTGAGGTTCATGTCCAACTTAATACCAAAACAAAACTCTTCTGTTCTTGCCCTACAAGTTTTGCAGAGTATCAAAATAGTAATACTTGTCCTACCTGTCTAGCTCTACCTGGTGCTTTGCCTGTAGTAAATAAAGAGGCAGCCATAAAAGCTATGAGATTAGGATACGCTATAAATGCTACCGTAAATCATAGTTCTAATTTTGATAGAAAAAGCTACTTTTACCCTGATAGTCCATCAGCTTATCAGATTACACAATTACATAAAGCTATCGTACAAAAAGGTGAGATATTTATAGACCTAAAAGATGGAACTCAAAAGAGAATAGGTATGACCCAAGCTCATTTAGAAGCAGATGCAGGTAAAAATATACATGAGGGTAACTACTCCAAAGTTGATTTAAATCGTGCAGGAACACCTCTACTAGAGATAGTGAGTGAACCTGATATGAGAAGTGCTGATGAGGCTGTTGCCTATCTGAAAAAACTTCATTCAACGGTAAGATATTTGGATATATCTGATGCTAATATGCAAGAGGGAAGTTTTAGATGTGATGTCAATGTATCTATCCGACCAAAAGGTCAAAAAGAGTTTGGTACTAGAGTAGAGATAAAAAATATCAACTCATTTAAATTTGTAGCTTCTGCTATTGCTTATGAGGTACAAAGACAGAGCGAAGCGTATGAAGATGGAGTGTATGACCAAGAGGTTTTCCAAGAGACTAGACTTTTTGATGTTGACAAGGGTGTAACTAAATCGATGAGAGGTAAAGAGGAGGCAGCTGATTATAGATATTTCCCAGACCCTGATTTGCGTCCACTTGTAGTAACTGACGAGATGATAGCAGAGGCTAAAAAAATGCCAGAACTTCCAGATGCTAAAGTCAAAAGATATATAGAGGAGCTTAAACTCAAAAGATATGATGCTTTAGTAATTTGTCAAACCAAAGAGTCAGCATATTTCTTTGAAGAGATGTTAAAAAGTGGTGCAAGTGCAAAAGCTTCGGTTAACTGGTTAAATACAGAGTTATTAGGACGACTAAACAAAGCAGGATATAATATTACCAATTCACCTGTAAGTGCCTCTAAATTAGGAGAGCTAGTATCAAAAATAGATGATGGTACTATAAATGGAAAAGGTGCAAAAGATATTTTAGATGTACTTATGGAAGAGGATAAAGATATAGATGAACTTATTGAGTCTATGGGATTAGCACAAGTTAGTGATGATGGTGCTATATTAGAGATTATTGACAGTATCTTAGCTAACAATCAAGATAAAGTAGAGCAGTATAAAGCAGGAAAAGATAAACTATTTGGTTTCTTTGTAGGTCAGACTATGAAAGCATCTAAAGGTTCAGCTAACCCTCAAAAAGTAAATGAGTTGCTAAGAGATAGATTGAGTTAATTATATTGTGGGTTTTATAACCCACTTTATATTTACTACTTTTCAAAAACTAAATAAAACTTTTCAACCTCTTCACCATATATAGAAAAAGGAAACTTCTCAATTAGCTTTAAATTTGTGAGTTTAGTCAGTTCTTCTATTTTATGATAGTACTGTATAATTGTATTTTGAGACTTTTTAAATCTTTTATTATCTTTTTCAAATAGTGTAAACTCTGAATAGTATTTATTATCCTCAAAATAACTATCAATAGTTACAAATCTCGTATCATCATCACGAACATATGAACCAACTGCTAACTCCTCAAATGCATATAGTGAGTTAATATCACATATAAAATAACCACCATCTTCTAATCTATCTTCGATACATCTCATAAATCTTTTGAGTGCTTTGGTATCTAGGTAGTTTACCATATCAAATACTGCTGTTATTACTTGAAATTTTTTATCCAATTTACACAAATCTATACATTGTGCTTTTATACCTTTACTTTGAGTAGTTTTTACCATTAGAGGGCTTAAATCTATTCCCATAAGTTCTATATATGGAAATAGATTACTTAGTTGTCTTAGAAACTCACCTCTACCACATCCTACATCTAATAGTGAGTCAAACTCTAGTGTTTGCAGGGTATAGAAGTAGTTTTCATATAGTTTTGGGGTAACCTCATTGACACCTAATAGGTCTTCTACTTTTGAGTATAAATCAAGAGCTTTAGGCACGGCTTTTTACCACACTGTTTATCTGTTCATATAGAGATAAGATTTCATCTTTTTTAGCATAATAGCTATTTTTGTTTGCGATGAGGTGAGCAGATGAATTCATAATATCTTCTGCTACTTTAAGTCCATTTTCTTTCATGGTTGCACCAGTCTCTACTATATCTACAATAGCATCAGCTAGACCTACTAATGGAGCTAATTCAATAGAACCATATAGCTTGATAATTTCAACTCCAACGGCTTTTGATGCAAAGTATTTTTGAGTTATATTTACCATTTTAGTAGCTATTTTGATATTTGGTTTACTCCAATCAAGCTCATCTTCGTTTTTTATCCCAATAGCAACTTTGCATCGTCCTAAATTCATATCAAGAAGCTTGATAATATCTAACTCTTTTTCTGTTATAACATCAAGTCCTACTACGCCAATATCAGCAGAACCATGTTCAACATAGGTTGGTACATCTTGGTTTCTTACATTCAAAAAACGGAAATTTCCAACTTCCATAATAAGCTCTCGTCCTTCAAACTTGAACTCTCCACCAAATATCTCTGAAAATATCTCCAAAGTCTCTTCTGCAATTCTTCCTTTTGGAAGTGCAACTGTTAACATCTTAGTCCTTTAATGCGTTTTTCATACCCTCAAAAATCAACTTCTCATCAAATATAGCATTATCAAAGAATGAAGCGATTAACTCTCCATCTCCACCTGATATATATAACTGTTTACTTTTTTGACTTTTTTCTATGAGCATTTTTATGGATGCGATTATACCATAGCTTATCCCATCTTTGGTTGTTTGGGGTAGGGTGTCTAGTGAAATATTTGAATTTAGATTAGTTTTTAGAGCAGGGGATATATTAGCATAAGCATTTAGATATGCTTTGATACCAGGTAGTAGAAATCCACCTTGATATATACCATCATTTATTATATCAACAGTAATAGCAGTACCTGCACTCACGAAAATACCATCTCTATGTGATAAACATAGTGCTTGTCTATCTATTCCCATAGTTGAGTATGCATTTGGTAGTTTGATTTTGTCAGATATATCTATCCAATTTTTTAATGAGTTAAATTTTGATTTTAGTTGGTGTTTGACT
>JANTFF010000020.1 GCA_024763575.1 Sulfurovum sp. | reverse complement strand
CTATTAAGGCTCCCTCATTTAGTAATTTAGATCTTACTGTTCCTTCAAGTAGAGGAGTTTTTGGTGTTATCCAGTTACTACCATCATAAAAAGCAATATTTGCTATAGTAGTATCTGTTAACAATCCATTTTTTTCTATAATAATATCATTATACCCACTAGCACTCTCTTTTAACCTATTGAGTTCTTCTCTATTGATATATTTATATTTATAATCTATATCACTTTGAACTATTTTAAAGGAGTTACTATTTTGTAAAGTATATGGGATATACTCTATAGAGATTATATCTATCCCATAAACTATACGACAACGAAAAAGACCTACTTTAGGTGTATTGATATAATCCTCAAGATTTATAGATTTATCTATTCCAAAAATATCTAAACGAGTTTTGTTATATCGTTTGTTATGCCACTCTATATTATAGATTTTCCCATCTAATATTTTTATAGTTTCAATAAACATAGTTACTCAAATAGTTGGGTTGACATATATCTCTCTGCTGTATCACAAAGAATAGTTACAATAGTTTTCCCCCTATTCTCTTCTCTTGATGCAATCTCTACAGATGCTTGGATATTCGCTCCACTTGATATTCCTACTAACAGACCCTCATCTTTGGCTACGGCTATAGCCATATCAAAAGCACTATCATCATCAACTTTTATAATCTCATCATATATTTTGGTATTTAAAACTTTTGGTATTAATCCACCTCCAATTCCTTGAAGTTTATGACTACCTTTACTCTCGCCTGAAAGTACGGCTGAATTTGTTGGTTCAACTGCTACTGATTTGAGAGTTGCTATTTTATCTTTTAGAACTTCAGACACACCTGTCAAAGTTCCACCAGTTCCCACTCCTGCTACAAAAAAATCAACAGCTCCATTAGTATCATTTAATATCTCAATAGCTGTGGTATCTCTATGTGCTTGTGGATTATTTGAGTTTTCAAACTGTTGAAGTATAACTCCATTTAACTCTTTGGATAACTCATTGGCTTTATCAATAGCTCCTTGCATTGCTCCACTTGCAGGAGTTAACACGATTTTGGCTCCTAAATGAGTTAGTAGTTTTCTTCTCTCTATACTCATAGATTCAGGCATAGTCAAAATTAGTTTAAGCCCTTTGGAGGCACATATACTAGCCAAAGCTACACCTGTATTTCCACTTGTTGGCTCTATTATTGTTGAGTCTTGGTTTATTGCTCCTGACTCTAATGCTTTGTTTATCATATTTAGAGCAATTCTATCTTTGACTGATGAGGTTGGGTTCATAAACTCACATTTAGCTAAAATAGTAGCTCCTGTCTGGTTTGAAAGTTTATTTAGTTTAATTAATGGAGTATTTCCTATTAGTTCATCTATACTATTTGCTAACATGTTTTTTCCTTAGATATTTAATTTAAGAACTAGCATATTATCAAATTAAATAGAAAAACTAACTTTATCTATATAATCAAATTTTTTTGATAAAATTTCGCTTAAAGGATAATCGTGAAAATAGCATTTATAGGTGACATAGTAGGCAAACCTGGTAGAGATATCATAGCCAAATATCTCAAAGATATTAGAGATAGATATAGTATAGATTTAGTTATAGCAAATTATGAAAATGTCTCTCATGGTTTTGGTATTACTAAAAAAAATGCTGATGAAGTTTTAAGTTATGGTATTGATGTTATGACAGGTGGTAATCACTCTTGGGATAAAAAAGAGATATTTGATATGTTTGATAGCTATCCGCTAGTTAGACCAATAAATTATCCTGATACAAGCCCTGGTAGAGGTTGGATTGAGTTAGAAGTCTGTGGTCATAGAGTAGTTGTGATGAATGTAATGGGAAACTATACTATGCCTATGTGTGATAATCCTTTTATTAAAATGGATAATGTAGTAAATCAACTAAAAGTTGATGGTGTCAAACATATTATTGTTGATATACACGCTGAAGCTACTAGTGAAAAATTGACAATGTTGCATATACTAAAAAGTAGAGTCTCGGCTCTATTTGGTACACATACTCATGTAGGAACTGATGATTTGATTATTGCTGATGGGTGTTGTTTTGTTAGTGATGTAGGATTAACAGGATGTCGTGACCAAGTGATAGGCATGGATAAAAAAATTCCAATTCAGAGATTTATGACAGGTGTTGGGGGACATTTTGATATTCCTAAGAGGTGTAAGAGTATATTTCAGATGATAATTTTTGAACTTGATGATAATGGTAAAGCTACTAATGCTGAAAAATTAAAGATTTATGATAGTGGTGAAATTGTTAAAACTGATGCTAGAGTAGAAAACTATAATAGATAGTTTAACACAACTTGGCTATAATTCGACATACAAAAATAGGTATAACCTAATCTAAAGGATGGGATTTGCAAGGTAAAGTTTGGAAATTTGGTGATAATATAGATACAGATTTGATTATCGCAGCGAGATATTTAAATACTAGTGAGCCAAAAGAGTTGGCAAAACATGTTATGGAAGATGCAGACCCAGCATTTGTTAGTAAAATGAGTGAAGGTGATATTATCGTAGCAGGTGAAAATTTTGGTTGTGGTAGTAGTCGTGAACACGCTCCTATTGCTCTAAAATCAGCAGGTATTTCAGCAGTTATTGCTCCAACATTTGCACGAATTTTTTATAGAAATGCTTTTAATATGGGTCTTCCTATATTTGAATTAGCAGAAGCTAATGAGATAAATGAGGGTGATACTGTCAAAGTCGATATGGCAAAAGGAGAAGTAATAAATATAACTCAAGCCAAAACATATAAATTTACTCCAATCCCTGAATTTATGCAAAAGTTAGTTGATGCAGGTGGACTTATCTCATTTGCTAATCAAGAGATAGCTAGTAGTGAGGTGTAAAATGGATAGAAATTATAAAATTGGTATAATCAAAGGTGATGGTATTGGACCTGAGATAGTTAATGAAGGAATGAAAGTTTTAGATGCACTATCTGCTAATATGGGTTTTAATATAGAGTATCATGAGATGCTTTTAGGTGGTTTGGCTATTGATGAGACGGGTGTTCCTCTACCAAATGAGACAATACAAGGTGTCAAAAAATGTGATGCTGTACTATTTGGTGCAATTGGTGGACCAAAATGGGATAATTTGGAGCGACATCTTAGACCAGAGAGTGGACTTTTAGGACTTAGAAAAGAGATGGGAACATTTGCAAATTTGCGTCCTGCTATTGTATATGATGAGTTAGTAAATGCTTCAACACTCAAAGCAAATGTTATCAAAGGTGTTGATATTATGGTAGTTCGTGAGTTAACAGGTGGTATCTATTTTGGACAACCTAGAGAACTACTTGAAGATAAAGCCTATAATACTATGATATATACAAAAGAAGAGGTTAGTCGAATAGCCAAAATAGCTTTTGAGATAGCATTGAAAAGAGACAAAAGAGTATGTTCTGTAGATAAAGCAAATGTTCTTGAAGTGAGTCAATTTTGGAGAGAAACTGTTATTGAAATAGCTCAAGATTATCCTGAAGTAGAACTAACTCACATGTATGTAGATAATGCTGCTATGCAACTAATAAGAGAGCCAAAACAGTTTGATGTAATTTTAACAGGAAATATCTTTGGAGATATATTATCAGATGCAGCAAGTATGCTTAGTGGTTCTATAGGACTTTTACCAAGTGCTAGTACTGGTAAGGGTGTAGGACTATATGAACCAATCCACGGTTCAGCTCCAGATATAGCAGGTCAAGGAATAGCAAATCCACTAGCTACAATATCTAGTGTATCTATGATGTTAAAATATGCTCTAAATGAAGAAGAGGCATCAGTTAAAATTGATAATGCTATCAAAAAAGCATTGGCAAATGGATATAGAACAGGTGATTTATCTGCTTATGATGCAAAAGAGATATGTTCAACTTCTGAAATTGGGGATATTATTGCCAATTATGTTTGCAAATCGTGAACTCTAAAAGAAGATGTTTTATACATCTTCTTTGATAGGTTTATCTACAGCTTTTGCTATAACTTCAATATCAAACTAAAAAATTAAAATATATTCACAATAAAATTGATATATCAGGTTTATCTAAAATTGGGATAAGTTATATGAAAAGATATGATTATATGGCGCGGCGGACGAGACTCGAACTCGCGACCCCCTGCGTGACAGGCAGGTATTCTAACCAACTGAACTACCGCCGCACCTATAATAGAATGGTGGTCGATACAAGACTCGAACTTGTGACATCTACCTTGTAAGGGTAGCGCTCTACCAACTGAGCTAATCGACCTTATTATTGTTTTAATTTAAATTGGACAAACATTGGCGACCCCTAAAGGATTTGAACCTTTGCTTTTGCGATGAAAACGCAATATCCTTGGCCACTAGATGAAAGGGTCATCTTGACCATTAACAACAATTATTAAAAATGGTGGTCGATACAAGACTCGAACTTGTGACATCTACCTTGTAAGGGTAGCGCTCTACCAACTGAGCTAATCGACCAAAATTATAAATGGTGACCCTTCATGGATTCGAACCATGGGCCCACTCCTTAAAAGGGAGTTGCTCTACCAACTGAGCTAAAAGGTCATAAACTTATAATAAAATGTGGCGCGGCGGACGAGACTCGAACTCGCGACCCCCTGCGTGACAGGCAGATATTCTAACCAACTGAACTACCGCCGCACCTTTTTTTAAATAAAAAATAAATGGTGACCCTTCATGGATTCGAACCATGGGCCCACTCCTTAAAAGGGAGTTGCTCTACCAACTGAGCTAAAAGGTCATTCTTTTCACTTCATTTGTAATAAGTGGACGGAATTATAGCCTATCAAAGAGTATATGTCAAGAGTTTTTTGAAAATTATATATTTTTTTTCAAAATTTCTATAGACTTACTCGTAGCTTGATTTTGAACCTCTTCTCTATCTCCTTTGAATAGGTACTGATTGACTATAATATCTTTGGGTGTTTTAATACCAATATATACAGTTCCTACAGGTTTTTCTACACTTCCACCAGTAGGCCCTGCTATACCACTAACGGCTATAGCATAATTAGCGTTTGCCATTTTACAAATCCCCTCTAACATCTCACTAACACATTGACTACTTACTGCACCATAATTTATTAGTGTCTCTTCTCTTACTCCTAACCATTGTGATTTAATCTTATTAGAGTATGTAACAGCCGAGCCATTTAGAACTGATGATGCTCCTGATATAGCAGTAAATGCAGAAGCAATTCGTCCTCCTGTGCAACTTTCGGCAAATGTTATTGACTGTTTTTTTTCTTTTAAAGTCTCTATTATATCAATAGCGTTCTGTTTTGTTTGATTATTTTTCATTGGATAATTATACCCAAAACATCTTTTGGATATAATCACGCAATTTAAATTATCAAAGAATTTACGCTACAAAGGCAAAAATATAATGGATTACAAAGATACACTATTACTTCCAAAAACCAAATTTCCAATGCGTGGAAATTTACCTCAAAATGAACCAAAACGATACAAAAAGTGGTATGATAACAATATGTACGAGCAGATGAAAAGCAAAAGAGAGAGTGCAGATATGTTTACACTTCATGATGGACCTCCTTATGCCAATGGTGATATTCATATCGGTCATGCTCTAAACAAAACTCTCAAAGATATTATTTTGAAATATAACTACTTTCAAGGAAAAGCTGTTCGAATGACTCCAGGTTGGGATTGTCACGGTTTGCCAATTGAGCAAAAAGTAGAAGATAAGATGGGAACAGCTAAAAAAGAATCACTATCTATATCAAAATTTAGAGAGATTTGTAGAGTTACAGCTAATAAAGCTGTTGAGGGTCAGAAAAAAGGGTTTAAATCATTAGGTATTATGGCTGATTGGGATAACCCTTATATTACTATGGATTATAAATTTGAAGCTAATATATATAAAACTTTGTGTGAAATAGCAAAAAGAGGTCTATTAGTAGAGAGACACAAACCTATCTTTTGGTCATGGGCTGCTAGAACTGCTCTAGCTGATGCAGAGGTAGAGTATGAGGACAAAGAGGATTATTCAATCTATGTTCATTTTGAGCTTAGTGATAGTGCCAAAGAGAAGCTAGATATTAAAGGTAAAGCAGGACTTGTAATATGGACAACAACCCCTTGGACACTTCCTGCCAATACAGGAATATCACTTAATCCTGAAGAGATGTATATACTAACAGATGATGGGCATATAGTAGCAGAGGCTAGATATGATGCTATGATAGAAGAGGGAGTTGTTAGTGGACATGCTAGTCGTAAAATTGCATCAACAGAGCTTGAGAATATGTTAACTATCAATCCATTAAATGGGCGAACTTCTACTATAGTATTGGGTGAACATGTTTTAATGGATGGTGGAACAGGTTGTGTTCATACAGCCCCAGGTCATGGTGAAGATGATTACAGAGTAGGATTAAAATATAATCTTGAAGTGGTAATGCCAGTTGATGAGAGAGGTTGTTATGATGAGTCTGTAGTAGGATTTAATCTACTTCCTAATCCTGAGCAATTTGTAGGTATGCATATATTTAAAGCCAATGAGCCTATTTTGGAACTTTTGGGTAATAATCTTTTAAAAATTAGTAAATTTACTCACTCATATCCACACTGTTGGAGAACCAAAAAGCCACTTATCTATAGAGCAACAAATCAGTGGTTTATATCTGTAGATGATAAACCAAATGGTTCAGATGAGACACTAAGAGAGAGTACATTAAATGCTTTGGATAGTGTTAAGTTCTATCCAAAAAGTTCAAAAAATAGACTTAGACCAATGGTTGAGGGGCGACCTGATTGGTGTATCTCTCGTCAAAGAAGTTGGGGTGTACCTATTGCATTTTTTAGAGTCAAAGCTACCAAAAAAGTAATCTTTGATGAGAAAGTACTTGACTTTGTAGCAAATATCTTTGAAGAGAAAGGAACAGATGTTTGGTATGATATGGAAATATTTGAACTTCTACATCCAGATTGCCAATACAAAGCAGATGAACTTGAAAAGGTAGGCGATATTTTAGATGTATGGTTTGATAGTGGTTCAACATGGAATGCAGTACTTGCTAGTGGAAACTATGATGCAGGAGAGTATCCTAGTTCATTATATATAGAAGGAAGTGACCAACATAGAGGATGGTTTCAAACTTCACTACTCCTTAGTTCAGCCATTCATCAAAAATCACCATACAAAACTCTAATCACTCATGGATTTACAGTCGATGCCAAAGGTGAAAAGATGTCTAAATCAAAAGGTAATGTAATAGCCCCTGATAAAGTCATCAAACAGTATGGTTCAGAGATATTGAGACTTTGGGTAGCATTAAGTGATTATCAAAGTGACCTTAAAATATCTGATGGAATTTTGAAACAGACAGCAGAACAGTATAGAAAACTAAGAAATACATTTAGATTTCTAATGGCAAATGTAGATGGTTTAGAAAAAGTAGTAAAACCAAATGAGTATGATGAGTTAGACAGATGGATACTTAACCATGCTAGAGAGATATTTAGTTCTGTAAAAGCTAGTTTTGATGAGTATGATTTCCTAAAAGGGTTTGCAACTCTCAATAACTTTGTAACCAATGAGTTAAGTGGTATATATATGGATATTACCAAAGATAGACTCTATTGTGATGCCAAAAATTCATCTACTCGTCAATCAACACAATCTGCTATGGTACTTATATCAAAAGCTATGATGGCAATGGTAGCACCAGTACTCACATATACTATAGATGAAGTATTAGATTATGCTCCTGATATTGTCAAAGGTAATATGGAAAATGTATTTGATTTGATATATGAAGAACTTCCTATTGTAGGGGATAGTTTTGATGATAAAAATTTAATAGAGGCTAGAGCAAAATTCTCTGAGTCTATTGATAGACTCAAAAAAGAGAAACTAATCAAATCAACACTAGAGTTAGAGATTGCAGGAGATAGCAGTATCTTTGGTATAAAAGATAGTAAAAACTTGGAAGATTGGTTTATAGTTTCAGCTATTAAACCGTCTTGTGAAAGTGAAGAGGTTGGTAGTTTTGAAGTTGATGGGGTGAAATTCACTGTTCATAAATCAACAAGAGCTAAATGCCCTAGATGTTGGAGATACACATCTGATAGTGAAGATAAAGCATGTGATAGATGTGCTAAAGTTGTAGCTTGATGTTTGATTTGAGCCAACCTATACCCAATGAAGTTGTTATTGGGTCTATTATTTTGATTTTTGTTTTAGTTGGTATAGGACTTTTGGCTGTGGAGTATTATAAAAGGAAGTTGAGTTAAAAATTTAATCTAAGATATTAACGAGATTATTAGCTAT
>JANTFF010000019.1 GCA_024763575.1 Sulfurovum sp. | reverse complement strand
TTTTCTTTAGTTCTTCTGATATTTTGTCTGTGATTTTTATTACTTTGATATAGATTTTATCTATATTTCTATATTCTACTTTTGTCAAAATATTATTATGAGGTAGATTTATATTTTCTAGTTCTATATTTATCTTTTTGGCTTCTATACTGTTTTTGATATTTATACATCTTGTGGAGACAAATTTATTTGGACTATTTACACCTCTATTTGCATACTCTATTGCCTTTTTGTACTTTTGTTTGTTTTCATAATATCTTGCTAAATATAAAACTGCTTCAATATTTTGAGATTTTATCTGCTCCAATGCTTCTAAGTAGTATCTATCTCTATTTTCACCTACAAAGTTGTTATATACAAACTCTAACCTAGAGATATTAGCATGTTGCAGAGCTAGTTTATCCCCATTTTGCCAATGAAAAGACAAAAGTTTTTGATAAAGTAGCAGAGATTGGTATTTAGATGATTTTTTATCTATATTGGTAAATTTATAATTTATAAAACTATTAATATCCCCAAAAGCTATAGGAATATTAAGAATAAAACTATTTATTCGTTCCATTTGAAAATAATTTAATGCTCTAAATACCAAAAAATCATATAGAGTAGGTTCTAATCCATCTATATTTTTGGCTTTATTGAGTATAGGTTTATACTTTGTTATATCTATATATTTAGCCTCATCTTTGATAGAGTCCAAATATAATCTCATTGCTCTATTATTCAATCTATCTATAGTCCAAGTAGCTATATCTGTACTATTATCATCTTTGATATCTGTTCTATCTGATATATTATAGGAGTGTTCTTGTTGATAGTTATCATATAACTTTGCTAGTAGTGATTTGATAATTAGTTTATTTGGAGTACTATAACTCTTTTTTAACTCATTTTCCAGAAAATCAATAGCTACTTTGTCACCATTTTTTTCTACATAACTTTTATATCTCATCTTTTCTAATATAGAGTGCAGTATCTCTATATCATTTTGTTCTTTTATAGCCTTTTGATATATAGACTCTACCTTTTTTAATGCTTGTTTGGGTAGATGTTTCTCATCTAACTTATCAATCTGCTTCCATTGTTGTTGGTAAGTTTGGGCTGATAAGAGAAAGGTTAATATTAACAGGAGAGAGAGTATCTTTTTCATCTTGTAATCCTAATAGTATTTTTCATATTTTAACATAAAAAAATGTATAAATGGTTATTACAGCCAATATAAGTTAAAATTGCATTATGAAAAAATTATTCTCAATTCTAAACTCTTCACTTTTAATTATTATAATCTTAGGTTGTGGTTATAAACCATCATCACACTTTACCCCAAAAACTATAGGTGAGAAAGTATATACAGAGGTCGATATATCTCTATCAGACCCACAAAATGCTGTTTTGCTAAAAGATGCTCTATACAAAGCTCTATATAGTAGGATTAAAAGCAGAGTAACATCTAAAAAACAGGCTAATAGTATAATAAAAGTAAAATATCAATCTCTTAAGTTTATACCTCTACAATATGATAAAAATGGATATGTAGTATATTATCAAGCACACATATCATTAAAATTTGAGTTTATTAAAGGGGATAAAAAAGAGCAAAGAGTTATTATTGGACGATATGAATTTCCTATCAGACCTAGTGCTATTATCTCAACTTCACTCAGATTTAAAGCTATAGAAAAAGGCTCCAAGAAAGCTTTAGATGAGTTTATCGCATATTTAGAGAGTAAAGGGGTATTAAAAAGTGTCAACTAGTCCAACATTCCAATCATTTATAACTAATAAACCACTCTATTACAAAGAGATAGACCATGAACGAGTGCATATCGCATATAATATACTAAAGCCTCATATCCAAAAACCTATGATTATACATATAGTCGGAACAAATGGAAAAGGTAGTACAGGTAGGATTATGGCTATCCTATTACACGCTAGTGGTAAGAGAGTAGGGCATTTCTCTTCTCCTCATATTATAAAATTTAATGAGAGAATATGGATAGACGGGGAGGATGTATCTGATAATAGTTTAGAAAAAGCTCATGCTAAACTATACCCTATTTTAGGGCAAAAGATGAGTGAAGCTTTGAGTTATTTTGAATATACAACTCTTTTGGCTTTGGTGGCTATGGAAGAGCTAGATATTATAATATTAGAAGCTGGACTTGGTGGTGAATTTGATGCTACTAATGTAGTTGAAAAAGCTTTGAGTGTTATTACTCCTATAGGTTTAGACCATCAAGATTTTTTGGGTGATACTATTAAGAGTATTGCTAGAACCAAAATAAACTCTATAGACAAACAGGTTATAGTAGGTATACAACCCAATATAAAGGTTTATAATATTGCTAGAGATATTAGTCAAAAAAAGGGTGCTAAATTATATATATTAGAAGATTGTTATAATAAATCCCAAGCCCAAAAGATAGAAGCTATAACAAAAGAGATAGGTTGGAGTCACTACTTATATGAGAATGCACTATTAGCTATAAATGCACTAGATATATTGAAATTACCATATAATATAATAGATTTAAAATCAGTTAAACTTTTTGGAAGGTTTTACTCTATATTACCTAATGTTATTATAGATGTAGGTCATAATCTATTGGCAACTGGGGCTATTGTTAATGCTTTGGAGCAAAAATTTGGTGATAAAAAGGTGGTATTGGTATATAATTCGTTAGATGATAAGGATTATAGTGCTATACTTGAAAAACTTAAAAAACATATAAAAAGAGTTGAAATTATTTCAATTGATACTCCAAGAGCTGTAGAAGTTACTCAATTACAAGCTCAATTAGAGAGATTATCTATAGAATTTAAGATATTTGAAAATATTAATAATTATGAAAATTATTTAGTATTTGGCTCTTTTTATGTAGTTGAAGCGTTTATTAAAAAAGATTTACTTCAAATATAAATAATATTTGGTTATAATGTTTGCTATTAAGTGAGTTTTTAACAAGGAGAAACAGATGGCTTTTTTTGGACGAAAAAAGAAAAAAACAACACCAGGACAATCAGCGAGTATTATTACTCCAGGTACTGCTATAAAAGGTGAAATTAGGTGTGATGGAAATATCCTAATTAATGGAGATCTTGAAGGTAATGTTATGTCAAGAAGTGAAGTTGTTGTGGGTAAAAGTGGTCGAGTAATGGGTGAAATCCAAGCTCAAAAGCTATTAGTCTCTGGTGAGTTTAAGGGGAACTTCACAGGTGAGATTATAGATATTATGCCTTATGGTAAAGTTTATGGTGATGTTGTGGTTAATAATATTGTGATTGAACCAAATGCTGTATTTGAGGGTGAGACTAAAATTGTATCAGGTCGAGTTACACCACATAATGATATGGATGATGTACATATAATAAAACCTAAAAAACTAGAATACTAAATATAATTTAAATGAGACAAAACAATATATATGAGTATCTTCAAAATGAAGATACTTTTTCTAATAATCTTTTACTTGTCTGTAAAAATGACAAAGAAGCGATAAAAACTGCCCATACTGCTACCTTTTTAAACTACAAATCTTTTGTTTTGCCTGATTTACGCTTATCTTATGGTGATGATTTGCGTTCATTTCAACTTGAAATATATGAACTAATTGAAGCACTGCACGGATATTTTAATAGTGATGGTAAAAAAGTTCTAATCTCTCCAATACGAACTCTATTAATGCCTTTACCCAAAGAGGAGTTTTTCCCTACTATAGAGATTGAGTTTGCTTCTACGATTAAAATTGCAGAGTTAAAAGATAAACTCTACTATTGGGGATACAGTTTTGTTGATATTGTAACTCAAAAAGGTGAGGTATCTTTTCGAGGTGATATTATAGATATATATCCTCTAGGTGGAGATAAAAGTTATCGTATATCTTTGTTTGATGAAGATGTAGAGTCTATTCGAGAATTTTTAGTAGATACCCAAAAAAGTATCAATAATGATATAGAGATTATAAAAATCATTCCTGCTCTTTTAGGATTAAATGAGGAGCAGTATAAAGCTTGGCAAAATAGAGTGCAACAGAGTAGTTTAGATGTATTTGTCAAAGATATAGATAGTTTAGGGTTTTGGTATCTAAATGAGTTGGGTAAGAACTATATCAAATCTTTTAATGGAGTATTTATCTCTAATATGAGTGAAGAGTTAGAAGAGATTTATAGTTTAGATAAGCCTATAATCCCTAGCAGTGATTTTGATTTAAAAGTTATTCCAAATGCTAAAAAGTTTAGAGAGTTAGAGGTCATAAATCCTAATGCTATCATCAAGTCAAACTCAAATAAACATATAACTATTATTGCTAAAAATGAGTCGGTTGTAAGAGGAAGTGAATTAAATTCATTTGAAAATTTAAAGTTTGTTTACAAAGATATAATAGTAAATCTAATTAGTAGTGATGAGGTGATAATATCACTAAACAAACCAGTAAAACGAAAACGAGTTAAAAAAGCCTCTATAATATTAGATGAACTAAAAATAGGTGATTTTGTAGTTCATGAAAACCATGGAGTAGGACTATTTAAAGGGGTGGAGAAAAGAGTAGTATTAGGCTCAACAAGAGAGTTTGTACTAATAGAGTATCAAAATGAGGATATGTTACTAATTCCTGTAGAGAACCTAAATGTTATAGATAGATATGTAGCTGATAGTGGTGGAACACCTATATTAGATAAAATGGGAAAATCAAGTTTCAAAAGGCTCAAAAGCAAAGTAAAAGAGAAACTATTTGCTATAGCCTCACAGATTATAAATCTATCAGCTCAAAGACACCTCAAAAAAGGAATAAAACTCAAACGAAATATGCTTGAACATCAAATTTTTATGAGTGAAGCAGGATTTATCCATACCCAAGACCAAGAAGAGTCAATCAATGCTATGTTAGATGATATATCTAGTGGTAAGATGATGGATAGACTATTGTCTGCTGATGTAGGATTTGGTAAAACAGAAGTAGCTATGAATGGTATGTTTGTCACATGGAAAAATGGATACCAATCTATGATGGTAGCTCCAACTACACTTCTTTGTTCTCAACATTTTAAAAGTATGCAAGAGAGATTTGCTAAATATGATATAAAAATAGGTAAACTAGATAGATTTACTACAGGAAAAGCCAAAACAGCACTTCTCAAAGGATTAGAAGATGGCTCTATAGATATAGTAGTAGGAACTCACGCCTTGCTTAAAGCCAAATTCAAAAATCTAGCATTTATAGTTATAGATGAAGAGCATAAGTTTGGAGTCAAACAGAAAGAGGCACTAAAAGAGATAGCTATAGATGTTCATCTACTCTCTATGTCAGCCACTCCAATACCAAGAAGCCTAAATATGGCACTATCTCAAGTCAAAACATTTTCTGAAATATTAACTCCACCAGTTGACAGACAAGGGGTTAGAACTTTTGTCAAAAGTTATGATGAGAAAATTATCAAAGAGGCGATAACTAGAGAGCTAAGAAGAGGAGGACAGATATTTTATGTATTTAACTCTATTGCTCAGATTGAAGAGAAACGAAAAGTATTAGAAAAACTAATGCCAAAACTAAGAGTTGCAGTTCTACACTCCAAAATATCAGCAGTCCAAACAGAAAAAGATATGATGAAGTTTGAAGCAGGAGAGTATGATGTGATGTTATCAACCTCTATAGTAGAATCAGGTATCCATATGCCACAAGCCAATACTATGATAGTTGATGGTGCAGATAGATTTGGAATAGCAGATTTACACCAACTAAGAGGTAGAGTAGGACGAGGAGGCAAAGAGGGTTACTGCTATTTTATGGTAGAAGACAAAGACCATATAACCGAAGATGCCAAAAGGAGACTAATCGCATTAGAATCTCACTCTGATTTAGGAAGTGGAGCAGTTTTAGCATTTCATGATTTAGAAATTAGAGGTGGAGGAAATATTATAGGAGAGGCCCAAAGTGGACATATCAAACATATAGGATACTCACTATATCTTAGAATGTTAGAAGATACTATTAGGGAGCTGAGTGGACAAGCCAAAGAGGAAGAAGAGTTACAAGTTGACATCAAATTGACTATAGATGCTTATCTAAATGAAGAGTTGATAGAAGAGGATAGATTACGACTAGAACTATACCGTCGTCTATCTCAATGTGAGACTACAGGTGAAGTGTATGAGATAGAGAGTGAAATAGCTGATAGATTTGGTAAGCTAGATACCATATCACGCCAATTTATAGATGTAATGATAATGAAAGTACTAGCTAAAGAGCAAAAAATTACCAAAGTGGCTAATGCAGGAGAAAAGGTATTTATAGAGTTTGCCAATGGACGAGATAGAGTAATGCTCAAATCTTATAGCAAAGATGATGATGATTTGATTGCTACGGCTATGGGCTATTTAAAGAAAAAATAATTATTTAGGGGTATTAAAATGCATGATGAACTACCTACAGAACATGAGGATAAGCTACTATCTTATCTAAACACATTAATCAAATTTGCAGTTAAAATATTAGCAATATTAATGGTATTGGTAATATTTTTAGGTGTAGCAGATGTTGTATATGTTATGTATCAACAGATGATGAAACCACCTTTTTTACTGCTTGAAATATCTTCAATATTTAAAACTTTTGCTGCTTTTTTGGCTGTATTAATAGCTATTGAGATTTATCAAAATATTGTTTTGTATCTACGAACAGATGTAATACCTATTAAATTAGTTATCGCTACAGCACTAATGGCAATAGCAAGGAAAGTTATTATTTTAGATTTTAAGGTATTAACACCTATGTATATATTCGCTACTGCATCAGTTGTTATAGCACTTGGGATTACCTATTATCTTATAGGTAAACAGCATAAAGATAAACCTATTATTAACAAGGAAATAAAATGAAGATTATAGAAGGTTTCATAAAAAAAGAGTCATCAGCAGGAATTTTACTTATTATTGTAACTATTTTAGCATTGATTTTACAAAATAGTTCATTATCAGAGTTTTATAATGGCTTTTTGCATACCCATGTGGAAATTCGTTTTGGAAATTTACAAATAGCCAAACCATTACTTCTTTGGGTAAATGACGGTTTAATGGCTATCTTTTTCTTTTTGATTGGTTTAGAGGTAAAACGAGAAGTAATGGAGGGACATTTATCCTCTATACAACAAATTTCTCTTCCTGGTATTGCATCTTTGGGTGGTATGATAGTTCCTGCTTTGGTTTTTATAGCATTTAATAGAGGTGAGTCCTTTGCTATGAATGGTTGGGCAATTCCAACAGCAACTGATATTGCTTTTGCTTTGGGTATATTATCTCTATTGGGTTCTCGTGTACCTTTAAGTCTAAAGATTTTTTTAATGGCATTAGCAATTATTGATGACTTGGGAGCTATTGTGATTATTGCACTATTTTATACCTCTGAATTATCTATTACATCTATTATAATATCTTCTGTATCATTAGTATTTCTATTTATTATGAACCGTATGGGTGTTATTAGAAAAGCTGGTTATATTTTAGTAGGTATTATTCTTTGGGTTAGTGTGCTAAAATCAGGAGTACATGCTACATTAGCAGGGGTAGCTTTGGCATTTATGATACCTCTTAACTCAAAAGATAAAGATGGTAATAAATTTTCTATGGCAAAAGAGATGGAGATTGGGTTACACTATTGGGTAGCCTTTATGATTTTACCTCTATTTGCTTTTGTAAATGCAGGTGTTGACCTCAAAGGTATCTCTATAGATGAGATGTTTACTTCTGTACCTATGGGAATAATGTTTGGGCTTTTTATTGGTAAACAAGTAGGTGTATTTGGATTTTCATGGATTGCAATCAAGTTAGGTTGGGCAAAGTTACCCAAAAAGAGTAATTGGATGCAACTTTATGGTGTGGCACTGTTAACAGGTATTGGATTTACTATGAGTCTATTTGTAGATTCTTTGGCTTATGATGATACACAAATTTATCATTATGCTGATAAATTGGCTATTTTACTGGGTTCATTGTTATCTGGGATTTCTGGTTATTTGGTTTTAAGAAGCATAAAGAATAACATGGTAAACTTGCAAAAATAAAAAATAGGAGATAAAATGTCCCCACAAAAACGAGCAACTATAGTTGCTAGTAGTGTAGCTATCATTTTAACTATTGTAAAATTTGCTATAGGTGTAGCATCAGGTTCTATAGCTGTTTTGGCTTCGGCTATTGACTCTTTGCTTGATACAGTCATATCTATATTTAATTTTTTTGCTATCAAAAAATCTGAATAGAAGTCAACGGAAAGGTTTCAGTATGGAAAAGGAAAAGTTCAAGCTATTGCTGGTGTAATAGAGGGGACTATTATTTCACTATCTGGATTATATATTATATA
>JANTFF010000018.1 GCA_024763575.1 Sulfurovum sp. | reverse complement strand
CCTTCAAGACTATAAATCAGAAAGCCTTTCAAATTCAGACTCGTTGGAGTTTGCTAGTTAGGAAGCCTCTAGCTCTTTAGCTAGAGGTAGTTCACGGGTAGGAGAGTAAAAGGATATAATCATAACATAGCAATACTTACTATAGAAGCTACTAAAGCATTAGCCAAAGTTCAAAAAGAGTTAAATCAATTTGGATTAGGTTTAAAAATCTTTGATAGTTATCGTTCTCAAAAAAATGTTGCTACATGAGATTATGATAAAATATGGATTTAGACCTTATGCTAGAGAGTGGTGGCATTTTACTTTGGTAAAAGAACCTTATCCTGATAAGTATTTTGATTTTAATATTTGATTAGAGAGAAAAAATCTCTCTAATTGGATTATAACCCTCTAACTATATTCTCAATGGTATTAACTATACTAGGGTCTTCAAGAGTAGATGTATCTTGTGTTATCTCTTCACCTTTTACAATGCTTCTTAAAATCCGTCTCATAATTTTACCTGAACGAGTTTTTGGTAAATCAGGGACAAAAGCCATACCATCACATAAGGCAATAGCCCCTATCTCATTTTTGATGATACCATTTATCTCTTTCATTGTCTCTAAATCATCTGCTATTTCATCTTTATGTTCTATAGGAACTGATTTGAGTACTATATAAGCGAAAATTCCTTCACCTTTTATATCATGAGGTTTACCTACAACTGCAACGGCTGCTACATTTGGGTGTTTTTTAATGGCAGCTTCTACCTCTGCTGTTCCCATTCTATGACCTGATACATTGATAACATCATCAGTTCTTCCTGTAATTGTAATATAATTATCTTCATCCATCATTGCACCATCACCTGTGAAGTAAACTGCTTTTCCATCTTTTTTACAATCTCCAAAGTATGATTTGACAAATCTATCAGGGTCATTCCAAATAGTTCGTATCATACTAGGCCATGGTTTTGTAATACACATAAAGCCTTTCTCTCCAACTGGAGTTGGTGTTCCATCTTCTTCTATAATTTCAGCTTCTATACCTGGTAAAGCAAATGTAGCACATGCTGGTTTGATAGGTGTAGCAGATGGCAAAGGAGAAATCATATGTCCACCTGTTTCTGTTTGCCAATATGTATCAACAATAGAGCAGTTAGAGTTACCAACCTCTTCATAATACCATTTCCATGCAGGTGGGTCAATTGGTTCTCCTACAGTTCCGAGAACTCTTAGTGAGCTTAAATCATATTTACTAGGTTCATCTGCACCCATTTTATGAAGTAGTCTTATAGCTGTTGGTGCTGTATAGAATTGATTTATTTGATACTCTTCTACCATTTTCCAACATCTTCCTGCATCAGGGAAAGTTGGAACTCCTTCAAACATCACAGTTGTTGCTCCCGCAGCTAGTGGTCCATAAACAATATATGTGTGTCCTGTAATCCAACCAATATCGGCTGTACACCAATAGGTATCATTATCTTTTATATCAAATACCCATTCCATAGTCATTTGAGCCCATAATATATATCCTGCTGTGCTGTGTTGAACACCTTTTGGTTTTCCTGTACTTCCACTTGTATATAGTAAAAATAGTGGGTCTTCACTCTCCATAGGTTCGGCTTCACATTTACTAGATTCTGATTTGATTAATTCATTATAAGCATAATCTCGACCTGCTACCCAATCAATATCTTCACCATTTCTCTCAACTATACACACTTTTTCAACACATTCACAACCCTCTTCTAGTGCTTTATCTACAACTGGCTTTAACATATATGGTTTGCCTTTTCTAAAAGCACCATCAGCAGTTACAACAAGTTTTGCTTTGGCATCTATAATTCTATCTCGCAGGGCTTCTGCACTAAATCCACCAAATACAATAGAGTGAATAGCTCCTATTTTGGCACACGCTAACATTACAACAGCCGATTGTGGTATCATTGGCATATAGACTACTACTCTATCACCTTTTTTTATACCGAACTCATTTTTGAACATATTAGCTGTTTTGTTTACTTCATAAGCTAACTCTCTATAAGTTAATATCTGTTGGTCACCATTATCACCTTCAAAAATAATTGCTGCTTTATTTTTTTTGGTAGCTAGATGTCTATCAACACATTGATAAGCTACATTTAGTTCTCCTCCACTAAACCATTTATAAAATGGTGCGTTTGATTCATCTAATACTTTATCATAAGGCTTGAACCAATCTATTTTCTCATTGGCAAATTTTGCCCAAGTTCCTTCATAATCATTTTCAAACTCTTGTACTAGAGCGTGATAAGCTTCCATATTTGGAATTGGGGAGTTTGGGAATTTCTCTTGATTTGGATAAAATATATCTTTTGACATGTTAATATTTCCTTTTATTTGTTTTTTTGGATTATACAGTAATCCAAAAGTTATAGAAGTAAGTTTATCATAAAAATAAGTAAAATTGAATATATCCTATAAAAAAAATCTAATTAAGACTATTTTAGTCCTAATTGATACAAAAAGTTATTATAACTTTATCTTTTCTACAACATCTAATCCAAACCCTGATAATCCTACAAACTCTGTCTCTAAATTAGATGTGAGCAGTCTAATATCTTTTACACCCAAATCTTTTAGAATTTGAGCCCCTACTCCAAACTCTTTTGCTTGTTCCTTGGATATTACTTTTGTATCCAAAAAGATAAGTATTCCTCCATTGGCTTTTAGGTAATCTAATGAGTTTTTCATAGTATCAAAACTATTTGAATTTATAATCAAATCAACATCTAATCCTACATTATGAAATTTGACATTGGCAATACTATCTATATCTCCAAATTTAATAACTTTGTGAATTCGTCCTAAATGGTCTTCATAATTTATCTTTTCTACTTGCATACCCATCAAGGTCATCTCTTTTTTATTAACACACTCTACTAACTTTTCATTGGCTAAACGATATTCAACTAAATCAGAAATATAAACTATAGGCATATTATGTTTTTGAGAAAATATTTCAAGGTCATCATGCCGTGCCATTGTTCCATCATCTTTGATAATTTCACATATAACACCAATAGGTGCAAGACCTGCAAGTTTACATATATCTACAGAACCCTCTGTGTGACCAGTTCTTACCAATACTCCACCATCTTTAGCTATTAAAGGAAATATATGACCAGGTCTAACAAAATCTTCAGGATTTGTTAATGGATTAGCAAGTTTAGAGATACAATCATCTCTCTCTATAGCAGATATACCAGTATCAGCTGTAGTAGAATCAATAGATACTGTAAATGCTGTCTCATGATTAGAGATATTGTTATCAACCATAGGTATTAGATGCAATTTTTTGGCAATGGCTCTAGTTACAGGTGTACATATAAGCCCTCTAGCCTCTTTTGCCATGAAGTTTACAAGTTCAGGAGTAGAAAAAGTAGCAGCATAAACTAAATCACCTTCATTCTCTCTATCTTCATCATCCATCATAATAACCATACGACCTTTTTTTATCTCTGATATAGCTCTATCTACTCTTTTTAATGCTTCATTTAACATATATTTTTTACCTTTTTTTAGAAATTGTCGTTATTATACTATTTTTTTAATAGAAACCCTTGACATTAATTCAAATTTTGTCTATAATGCCGTCCACACAAACTAAAGTGTAACAAAGTATTGGGGTATGGCCAAGCGGTAAGGCAACGGTTTTTGGTACCGTTATTCGGGGGTTCGAATCCCTCTACCCCATCCACTAATAAATATCGCGGAATAGAGCAGTTTGGTAGCTCGTCGGGCTCATAACCCGAAGGTCGTTGGTTCAAATCCTTCTTCCGCAACCAAGTTTATTAAATATCGCGGAATAGAGCAGTTTGGTAGCTCGTCGGGCTCATAACCCGAAGGTCGTTGGTTCAAATCCTTCTTCCGCAACCAATATAAAATTAAAAACTTACAATTAGGACGCGGGAATAGCTCAGTTGGCTAGAGCGTCAGCCTTCCAAGCTGAGGGTCGCGGGTTCGAGTCCCGTTTCCCGCTCCACTACTTCAATTTTAATCAACAATACTTATCAAATATGTTAAAATTCCATCATTACTTTATAAAGGAATTTTATTGTTTAATCTTCAAAATTACTCTACACAAAATATCAAAAATGATATTTTATCAGGAGCATTAGTTGCAGTTGCTTTAATACCTGAAGCAATCGCTTTTTCATTTATTGCAGGAGTCTCACCTGTAGTTGGACTTTATGGTGCATTTATTATTGGTCTTATTACCTCTATTTTAGGTGGTAAACCTGGTATGATTTCAGGAGCTACTGGTTCAGTGGCTGTTGTATTTGTTTCACTTGGCATATCTGTGGCTCATTTATACCCTCAATTAGATAAAGAGGCTTTATCTATAATGATATTGCACTATATTTTACTCACTTCTATTATTGCTGGTCTCATTCAAATATTTATAGGCTTACTTAAAATGGGTAAATTTATTCGTTTAGTTCCACAACCTGCCCTTTTTGGATTTGTTAATGGTTTAGCTATCGTTATTGCTTTGGCTCAACTTAAGTTTTTAGAACCAAAAAATATAGAGCAATATTATAGTTGGATAGATATTGTTCAAGCTAGTTTTTCAGAGAATTACATAATGTATATTATTATTGCTATTACTATGGCAACTATGCAGTTTTTACCAAAAGTTACAAAAGCTGTTCCTGCTGGACTTGTTAGTATTATTGTAATTACTCTAGTTGTCTATTTTTTCAATATTGATACTAAGACTGTTGGAGATTTAGCAAACTTATCTCATGTATCTTTTCCATCATTTGTACCTCCACTATCTACTCTATTTAGTTTTAATTCCATGATGATTATTTTGCCTACTGCTGTTATTGTAGCTTTGGTTGGATTGATTGAATCGCTATTAACTTTATCTGTATTGGATGAGATGGGAGGAAATAGAGGTTCAGGTAATAGAGAGTGTGTAGCTTTGGGATTAGGAAATACAACCTCTGGACTATTTGGTGGTATGGCAGGATGTGCTATGATTGGTCAGAGTGTTATTAACTTTACATCTGGTGGTCTTGGACGATTATCATCTTTTACGGCATCTGTTTTATTGATTATTTTGGTAGTTAGTTTCTCTAATGTTATTGCTTCTATACCAGTGGCAGTTTTAGTTGGTATTATGTTTATGGTAAGTATTGGAACATTTGAATTTTCATCACTTAAACGAATTAAATATATGCCTATTTCAGACGCTTTTGTATTGGTTGTAGTGACTATTATTACTATATTCTTTGATTTAGCCGTGGCTGTTATTGCAGGTATTATTATCTCTGCATTGGTATTTGCTTGGAAACATGCCAAAATATATGCAAGAGTTGATTATGATGATAATAATAAAAAGGTATATAGATTAGATGGTCCTCTATTTTTTGGTTCTGTTACATCTTTTTATGAGCAATTTGATGTAGATAATGACCCTAGTGAAGTTATTATAGATTTTAGAAATGCTAGAGTTATGGATAGTTCAGGAGCTGAAGCGATTGATGCTTTGACTGATAAATATAAAAAAGTTGGAAAGAAGTTAACACTTAGACATTTGTCAGAAGATTGTAAAAAAGTTTTAAAAGTTGCTGGTCCATTTTGTGCTTATGAAGAGGATGACCCTACTTATAAAGTAGCTGTAAATATTTAAATTTTTAGTGGGTTTTTAACCCACGCTAAATAAATAATAATCCACCTATCATTTCTCTAATTCCTCTTTACCTAGTTTATTTACCATTTTTATACTATCTAGTGCATTTTCCAAAATCTTTTTTGTAGAAGTTAAAGGTTTCATGTGTAGATTTGTCTGTTTTTTGTCTAAACTATCATCCATTAAAACTTGCATAACCTCTTTTTCTAATTCAGAGGTTATCTCTTTTATTTTTTTTTCTATAAATGCTATATCCATTATTTAGCCTTTGGTCTAAAAATTTTAATAACCTCTTCATTGGCTTCCATATATGAACCACCTATCAAATCAATACAGTATGGAACAGCAGGAAAAACAGCATCAAGACACTCTCTTATTGATTTTGGTTTACCTGGTAGATTAATAATCAAAGAACCGTTACAAATACCTGCTGTTTGTCTTGATAATATTGCTGTTGGAACATATTGTAAACTTACTGCCCTCATCTGCTCTCCAAAACCTGGTAATAATTTACTACAAACATTTTCAGTAGCTTCTGTAGTTACATCTCTAGGAGCTGGACCTGTTCCACCTGTAGTTACAATCAAATCGCAATTATGCTCTCTAGCTAGTTGAATTAGAGTTGTTTCAATAACAGGTTGTTCATCAGGAATACATCTATACTCATACTCACACTCATTTAGTAGATACTCTTTCATTGTATCCATAATTGCTACACCTGAAATATCTTCATATATACCTTCACTAGCTCTATCACTTGTAGTTACTACACCTATTTTAATTTTATCCATTATCTATCCTAAAATTTTTGGGAGATTATATCGAAATTTTTAAAATCTCTCGTAAATCTTTAGTATCTACTATATGAGTAGCAGACTCTTTGAGTATAGGTTTAGCACAAAAAGCAACTCTAGTATCAGCAAACTCAAACATACTCAAATCATTAGCTCCATCTCCAACTACTAGTGTATCTTCTCTACCTATACCTAATATATTTTGAAGTCTCTGTAGCATATCACCTTTAGAGAAACCAAACATCATATCTCCACCTACTTTACCTGTAAGTATTCCATTTTTTTCATGCAATACATTTGAAAAATCTGCATCAATTCCAAGTTTTTTACAAGCTAGATAGGTAGCTGTTCTAAAACCTCCTGAAAAACAGATAACTTTATATCCTCTCTCTTTTAGTCCTGCTACTACCTCTGTAGCTCCATTCATCATTGGTAAATTTTGACAAATCTGTTCTACTTTTGATTTTTCTAAACCTTCTAATAGTGCGACCCGAGTAGATAGAGAGTCAAAAAAATCTAACTCTCCTGCCATTGCTCTTTCTGTAATACTTGCTACTTTTTCCTCTAATCCTAATGGCTTTGCTAAAAAATCTATAGTCTCACCATCCATTAGTGTTGAGTCAAAATCAAATACTGCTAATTTCATTTTTTATAATACCTATGTGTTAAATTTTAATAAGATTATAACTTAAATAAGTTTTTATCTATATTTAGTATATTTAAAACTCTTACTCAAAAACCTCCATCAGTTCCTCTTTATCTATCTGATTTTTAGCACCTTTATATATATTGGCTTCTAATTTATTCAAAACATTAGTGATTACTTTATCTTTTTTAGCATATGGAAGTAGTATCTCAAATAGTACTTTGTCACTTTTAGCTTTTCTAATCATTTTGACTATATCATTCTCTTTTTGCCCTACTCTATTTTGAAATATATTAAAGCTATAAACAGATAATGCACCCAATATAAATCCTAGTGCCAAAAATAGATATTTGATATATCCATCCTCTTTAAGTATCTCTTTTTTAATAATAGTTTGTGGAGTTGTAGGAGCTTGAATAGTTTGACTTGGGCTTACTTCTACAGATGATGGTTTGGTAATACCTTTGCCTCCTCCAATTACCTCTATATCTATTGGTTTAGTTGAGACTGTTTTAACCTCTTTGGTATCTTTGTTAAAATATTTTAGTTCCATAGATGGAATTGTAAAATTTTGGTCTGCTATAATAGCTATCTTTTGAGTGAATTTTCCTCTATATACACCACCTACTAAACTAGATGTAATTTTAGGCTCATCAGCATATACTATAGTATTATCTATCGTTGGATTAAACTTTTTGACATCATCTATATTACCTTCTCCTTGTATATTTATAGTTAGATTTACAGGTTTATTGGCATGAACTTTTTGTTTATCAACTTTAGCTTGGATTTGATATTTACCATATAGTTCTAATCCATTTGGTAGAGGT
The DNA here is from genome assembly GCA_024763575.1 of Sulfurovum sp. Classification (GTDB taxonomy): domain Bacteria; phylum Campylobacterota; class Campylobacteria; order Campylobacterales; family Sulfurovaceae; genus UBA1140. Next base: position 930 of record JANTFF010000018.1, on the reverse strand, counting down.
TTTACTTTGATATTCAAACTATTTGAATATATCTTTTTCCAATTTAGCTGTTGGTTAAATGCACTAAAAAATGGGTCATCAAAAACTCCACCTCCTCTATTTCTTTGCACTACTCCTATCATTGCTTCTATAGCAGGGATTTTATACTCACCTGATTTTTGAGGGAATATCTGATAATGTACTGTCTCTACAATATAATCACCCTCGCTTGATTGAGTCTGTTTATCTACCTTTTTTACCCAAAAATCTTCTAGTTTTGGGTCGCTTAGTTGAAGCTTATTCACTCTAGCGTTTAGTTTTCGTTTAAAAGATACACTCAAATCAATAGCCTCACCTACAAAAGCTTCAGTTTTATTAATTTTCATCTCTACTACAAATGGGTCACCATTTTGACTAGCATTTGGCTTTTGTACGCTTACTTTTAACTCTTGAGTTTTATATGATTTGCCATCTACTGTTATGCTAAGTGGTGGAATAGTTACTGGTTTATCAGGTCTGAAACTATATGTTTTAGATATAGTTTTAGTCATATCTCCATTAATAATATTAACAGATTGTGATGATGATGTACCTACAATTGGATACCCTGCTATCTCTTGAATTTGAGGGAAATTAATATCCCCCCCATCAGCAGAGATAATAAAATTGACAACATCTCCTTTATATATCACTGGTGGATTAACCGATGCTGTAATTTGTGCAAAACCATTTATAGTTAGAAATAGTATTAAAAATATTTTACCAAGGATTTGTTTCATCTCTTTTATGCTCCTTATTATTTAGTGGTAACATTAGTGTATTGACACCTTTTTTATTTAACATTTTTTGCCATTTTCGCTCTTCCATATCTGTAATAGGTGGCTGTTTTTTATCTTGTTTTGCCATTTGAACCTGTTTTTTCTGTTCTTCTTCTTTTTTCTTTTTGGCCTC
>JANTFF010000017.1 GCA_024763575.1 Sulfurovum sp. | reverse complement strand
ATGATAGTGGATTTGATGCGTAATGATTTAGCAATGGTAGCTAGAGATGTAAAAGTAGAAAAGTTTAGATATATAGATAAAATCAAAGCAGGTGAAAAGGAGTTACTTCAAGTTAGCTCAAAAATAACAGCCCAATTACCAAACAGTTGGAGAGATAATTTAGGTAATATATTAGATACCATACTACCAGCTGGTTCAATTACAGGAACACCCAAAAAAAGTACTATTAATATTATTAAAAATATAGAAAATTATAATAGAGAGTTCTATAGTGGAATTTTTGGTGTTTTTGACAGAGAAAATCTATACTCTGCTGTTATGATAAGATTTATAGAACAAAAAAAGAGTCAATTATATTATAAAAGTGGTGGTGGTATCACTATAGATAGTGATACTCTCAGTGAATATAATGAGTTGATAGATAAAATCTATCTTCCTCTTTAATGAACACTAACTATAAATGCATCACCAAATCTACCTGATGCAATAGCTCTTTTGGCATCTGCTCTACTTGAAAAGCCTAGAAGAATTGCTTTGTATATTGTTCTACCTCTTGATGAGGCTGTTTTGACTATAGCAGTATATTTCCCACCTGCTTTTGATTGGGCTACACTTCTAGCTCTATCTTTAGATGAAAATGCTCCTACTTGAATACCTATTCCACTATTTGTATTTACAGATGAAGATGAATAAGAACTGTTTGTACTATAAGATGAACTACTTCCTGAATAAGATGGAGCAGAAGAATAAGAAGATGAACTACTACTACCACTAACAATAAATGCTCCAGGGAACTGTCTAGCAGCTAGTGCTTTTGCCTCTGCTCTACTTGAAAAACCTCTTATAATTACTTTATTCATAGCACCTTTTTTAACATAAGCACTATATTTAGAGTCTAAACTTAAATTATTTTTAAACTCTTGTGCTGAATAATAACTACTAAGTGCTGCAACTTGAAGCTCAACACCACCACCTCCAGTTGAATATCCACTGTTTGTATTGTAACTGCTATTTGTATTATAACTATTATTTGTATGATAACTACTGCTACTTGTTGTAGTATAAGGATTATTATTGGAATAGGTACTTGAACCTGTTGTAGTATAAGGATTATTATTGGAATAGGTACTTGAACCTGTTGTGGTATAAGGGTCGTCAACACTATTATAAATCTCTCCTCCTCCAGTAGGAGTACCATATGCACCATTAGCTGTTGAGGTTGAGGAGCTACCTACTGCTGGTTGATAATGGTCTGTTGCTACGATAGTGCCATCATCTCCTGTAGGAGTTCCATATATTACATTATTATTAGATGGCTGTGGTATTGTAGTTGTAGTAGTTGTAGGGTCACCATATATAATAGGAGGGGACTCTTCATAAGTCGTACTACTAGGTTCTTCTGTATAAACTACTCTACCATCACTTGCATTTGTACCTTGTTCTGCTGTATTTACCTCTTCTGTTGGTTTAACACATCCTGTACTAAACAGTGTTAACAAAACTGCTGACATAATAATTTTCTTGTTTCTCATACTCTCACCTTTAATAATTTTTTACTATTATAACAACTTTAGATTAAAGCTATTTTGTTATAATTTTATTTTGTTAAATTTAGTTCGTTCTTTTTTACTAGAGATTGAAAATCTAAGTAGTTCATCTGTAGTTTTAATATACTGTGGTAAATTATCAAAGAGTATATTTAATAGTTTTGTAGTTGTTAATGCATCACTATAAGCTCTATGATGAATATCTACACCAAGTTCAAGCGTTTCATTTAGATATGCTAATCCATATCTTTCACTCTCTATAGTCCGTTTGGCTAAATCTATAGAGCATAATTTAGGATTTCCAATAGTTCCTAAACCAAAACGCTCAAATGAGTGATTGAGAAAACCATAATCAAAATTGGCATTATGTGCTACAAATACAGCATCTTGCATAAACTCTCTAAGTTTTGTCAAAACAGATACTCTACTAGGTGCATCTATTAAATCTACTGGTTCTATCCCTGTGATTTTGGTAATATATGTTGGCATAAATGCACACTCTACAAAACTCTCAAATTTATCTATGATTTTACCATCTTGCACCATCACTGCACCCACTTCAATAACTTGTGCAGTTTCAGGTTTACTTCCATTAGTCTCTATATCTATTACACAAAACTTTTGCTTATTGTAAGGTCTAGTATATGTTTCTAATATAAACTCATTTCCATTTTGAGATATAGGATAACCTGATGCTTGAAGTAAAATAAACAAGGTATCTACATCTTCAAATAGTGTAGTGTGTTTAGATACTATTCTATCATAAGATGCTCTGGATAGTTTTCCACTATTGCGTCTAAATGCTGATGTTAATTCCTCATAAACTTTTTGCATTTTTTATAAATTTGGTTACCTTTTCATAATCTTTTCTACCTTTTATTCTCTCTACTCCTGAACTCACATCTACGCCATAAAAGTTATATTTTTTAAGCTCATGCAGATTATCAGGAGTTAATCCACCTGCTAAAATAATTTTGGAACAATCAATACCATCAAACCACTCCAAATTAAGTCGTTTACCACTACCACCATAACCCTCACAATATACATCTACCAAACGATAACGGTCACTATATTGTAAAATATCTTTAGGCTCTTTGGCTCGAACTACAGGTAATGCTCTTCCACCTATTGCCTTTAGAGCATTCTCATCTACTTCAAAATGAATTTGACTAACAGTTAGATTACAATAGTTACTAATCGTATCAATAGTATCTACACCCTCATTTACAAATAGACCAACTCTCCCAATAAATGGAGGTAATTTATCTATAATCTTTTTTGCATTAGTGGGAGTAATATATCTAGGTGATTTAGAATAAAACACAAATCCCAAAGCATCAGCTCCTGCCTCTATAGCCTGAATTGCATCTCTATAGTTGGTTATTCCACAAATTTTAACTCTCATTGTCTCCCCCTTATATTTATTTCAAAGAGGCTATAGCTTTAGAATAACCATCAGCATGACCAAAAACAAAAGAACCAGCAACTACAATATCAACTCCTACCTCTTTGAGTAGAGATACATTATCACTATTAACTCCACCATCAACCTCTATTAGACAGTTTGGATTTCGTTTTTCTATCAGAGATTTAAGTCGTTTTGCTTTCTCTACAACTGATGGGATAAATTTTTGTCCACCAAAACCAGGGTTAACACTCATGAGAAGTACCATATCCAAATCTTCAAGTAGAAACTCAATAGACTCTGGTGAAGTATGAGGATTTAATACAATCGCAGGTTTAATACCAAGTGAGCGAATTTTTTGGATAAGTCTATGAGGATGTTTCTCCTCTTCAATATGAAAAGAGATATATTCAGGCTTCATAGGAGCAAATAGGTCAACAAAAAAAGAGTTATTTTCTACCATTAGGTGAATATCAAGTGGTTTAGTAGCAACTTTTGCAACAGCAGATACAACTACTGGTCCAATAGTAAGATTGGGTACAAAATGCCCATCCATTACATCGACATGAACCAAATCACATCCACTATCACAAATCGCTTTTACTTCATCGGCTAGATATCCAAAATCAGCCGATAATATACTTGGAGCTATTAACATCAAAAAATCCTGTTGAATAAAATTTTCACATTATATCCAAAAGATTTTAAGACTAATAATATGGGCAAAAATGCCCACAATTTAAAGAAGATTAACCTTTAATCTCAACAGAATAACCTTTAGCTGAAATAGCAGGTCCTGTTCGTTTCATATGTTTTGGTCTTCTAAGTGTATCTCCAGCTTGAAGAGGTCTTGTTAATTTATCTCTCCACTCTTGATAAACTTTCATATTATTTTCATAATTTACATAAATATCACCAATAGTATCATTCTCACCTGCGAGTTCTACAATGATTTTTTGATGCCAAGCATGGTTTCCTGCAATTGGGTCTGGATGTGATGGGGTTACTGCATTTTGCCATGCACCACTTAGTCCATCCCACCAGATATTATCAAGGTCTTTATTGAACTCTTTGAACTGCCATGTGTCTTTTCTTGCCATCATTCCAGCATCAATACCTTGTTTTGGTTTGAGAGTACCAATTTTACCATCCATAGTCATATCATAAAGTGGAGCTCCTAGACCCATAACACCTAATTGATGACTAAATCCTGGAATATCAACTGCATTTTTTAGCTTCCATCGTCCTGCATGGTGAGAGTTTGCCATTACACCTGGCATTGTAGCCTCTGTTGGTACTGCCATAGCGATAAAATATCCACTCTCTAAACCTGAAAGTGTATCAACTACAGTAACTTTAATAGCATCACCTTGTTTAATATTCAATCTCTTTGCATCGTGTGTATTAATCCAAACTGGGTTATGGTTTTGACTTATCTCCATAAGGTGTTTAGAGTTAACTGAACGAGTATGAATATTGTATGGCAATCTAAATACTGTATTTAGAGCAAATTCATTCTCTTTTTGGATATAGTCATGGTGAACTTGAGATACAAGATGTATCATCTTTTGTCTCTGCTCTTTGTTTGTTGGATAGATTGGCACAGCATATTCTGGCCATTTCCACTCTGCAAACCACTCTGAGAAGAACTCTAGTTTTTTACTTAATGTATGGAAACCGTCCATAATCTCACCATCAATCTCTACACCAATAGCTTTTTTCTCTCCCTCATGCTCTACCATAAGAGTACCAAAATCATCTTTTTCAACTTCATTTATAGGATACTTATGTCCATGAGCAATATAGTTATCACCCTCTCTTTTGAGTGGTCTCTCTTGAGGTCTATAGATATTATCCTCTTCCATCCATGTACCCATATCTCTCATAAGTTCATAGTTTGGATACTCAGATTTTGGAAATTTAGCTTTTGCTGTTTTTCTAAGATTTGGTAAGTTATCAAATGCTGCTTGATACCACTCTGCTATTGTACAAGCTCTTGTTGGGTCTTTTTTAGATGCCCAATATTTTTTGATACCTAATGCACCATCTTTATCAACATAATCAACCATCAAGTTAGACCAAAACTCTACCTCTTCCCAAATCTCACCAAGACCTGATGCCATGTGTGCTTCTAATGTTCCTCTAGCTGGGTGTTTAGGTTTCCATCCCATTTTCTCTAATGCAACTCTAAGTGCTGGTTGTCTGAAACTTAACCATCTAGTAGGTTGTGTAGCCTCTGAGTGTTGGTCATGTCTCTCACCTGCTAGTCCTACTGGTAAAATATAATCACAATACCAGTTTGTCTCTGACCATGTAGGTGAAAGGTTAAAGCTAAGTTCTACTTTGTCTTCTCTTTTGAGAGCTTCAATCCATCTAAATCCATCAGGATTAATCCATACTGGGTTATAAATTCTTGGAACATAAAGAGCTAATTTATCAGGGATGTTAAGACCTTTTGCTCTCCACTTATTTCTCCAATCATCATCAAGAAGTAAGTGAGGTAACAAGTGACTCATCTCATAACTACTAAGTGGATACTCTGGTGGCCATGCTAACTCATTCCAAACATCTACTTTTTTAGGTTTTTCTCCTGAAACTGTAGCTGCTTGACCTTTACCATTTACAGAGATTACATGCCAGTGGTGAAGTCCAACACCACCTTTATCTCCTGCCATAGCTCCACGAAGAACAAATGGTAAGAAAGCAGCTCTAGCAATCATCCATCCACCTCTGTGAGCAATAGGTCCTGCTCTCCAGATATAAGTAGCAACTCTAGCACCTGCATCAATAAACATCTCATAGAGTTTCTCTATAGTTCTAGCTTCTACTCTACACTCTTTTACAACAAAATCAAGTGTATAAGGAGAGTACATTTCAGAAATCATTTTAATGAAATCTTCATAAGTGTTACCCTCTGGAACTGATTTGATATAACCTTTTTCAACAAGAAGAGTCAAGTAATCTTTTTTGCTCATAAGTTTATCCCAGTTTACCCAATTTTTGACAAAATTGTGGTTAACTAAATCTTCTCCATTGATACCTTTTTCATTTAGAATTCGGTTTGCGAGGTATAGATATAGTGCAGTCTCAGTTCCAGGCCAACATGGGACCCAAAGGTCAGCCATACCAGCAGAGTTTGACATTCTAGGATCCATAACAACAAGTTTAGCACCTTTTTTTCTAGCATCAGCAATTCTACCTGCTGCTTGTTGGAAATAGTGACCTGCATCAGCTGCATGTGATGATTGTAAGAAAATCAGTTTAGCATTTGCCCAATCTGGTGAGTTTCTATCATCATTTGTCCACTGAATTGTACCTTGTCTAGCACCAGCACTACAGATATTAGTATGAGAATTCCAACCATCAACACCCAATGATTGAGGAACTCTAGGTCCAAATCCATTTTCATTTGGTCGTCCTACTTGATACATAATCATCTTTTTGGACATCTCATCACCAACTTTGAGAGTTTTGCTAATCTGATTACCAATCTCTTTCATAGCATCATCCCAACTACTTCTAATCCACTTACCTTCACCTCTTTTACTTCCAGGTGCTCTTCTTAGTGGGAAAGGAATTCTATCTGGGTCATACATTTGTGATTGAGCTGCATACCCTTTAGCACAGTTTCTACCACGACTTCCTGCATGAAGTGGGTTACCCATATATTTTCTAACCATAAGGTCTTTTGGGTTTTTAGATTTTTTATACTCTGTAGTATCAACCCATGCAGTTAATCCACAAGATGCTTCACAGTTAGAACATGCAGTTGGAACCAACATATAATCAACTACTTTTATCCCATCGGGATTTTCTTCACTTGCTATTCCATTTCGGCTAACTCCACCTCTTTTCCAATCTTGTCCATCAAGCTCTGTGAAACTATTCCACTCTTCAAGTGGTGGATAGAAAGATAGACTCTCTGGAGTTGATGTAAATTTTGTATCTTCTGCCATTGCAGGTGTATCAACAATAGTACTAAATACCCCTTTGGCTACAGTTGCACCTGCAACCGTATAAGCTGTTCCTTTTAAAAAGGTTCTTCTACTCTCAAAGAAAGAAGATTCTGTTTTATTCATTTTCTTAACCATATTTATCTCCTTAACTCAATGATAACATTTGTGGAATTTTAAGCCATACATCTTTTGCAAGATATAACCCAATAAGTGCAGTAAGAGCAGCAAACTTAATAAGTGTTCTATTCTCTTCTTTTAGGTTACCAATAGCAATAAAGAATGGGATAATATATCCTAAAATCATAGCTGTCCAGAATTGAACATTATACTCTCCACCTGAATGTACATAAGCTAAAGTAGCTTCAGCTTCAGATGATTTAAATGAGAAGAAATATTCACCCATATACATTAAAAATGAGAAAAATACAGAAATAGCTAAAACCAATGCCAAATCTCTTTTTGCCTCTTTGCTCCAATCCTCAGAGATAAAAATAAGTGATGCAGAACCTACCATAAACGCAGCTAATAACATCTGTGTTAACTCTGTTGGTGCTTGCCATAACTCTCTAGCACTAGATTCTGCCATAATAATAGCAGTATAAAGTGTAACTGGAATTGCTAAAAATACTACAAATGGGAATACCTTTTCATAAAATCCACTCATCTTTCTACAACTATTAGCCAAAAGACAGTGTCTTCGTACATCAGGATGAGCATCAAGGAAACCAATTAATGCCATTATTGTAATAAGTAGTGTAAATAGTGAAGCCATCCATGCACCAACAGTAATAGCACTTGTCCAGTGAGGGTGTAAGAATATATTTACCATTCTAAGAGGTTGATGTAAATCAAGTAGAGTAAATGCTAGGAAGATATTTAAAAATATAAATGAGATAAGTGGCATCTTCCATCTAAGTCCACTAAGTTCCTCTTTTTTGTGTCTATACATTAAAAAAGCACCTACAAGTATAACTCCTGTACCGATACTTTTTGCCCACATATTTAGGGTAATCATCCAACCCCAAATAATCCCTGGAAGTGCAACATCAAGTGTTACAACAGCCTTAGTTGCTTCTATAACAGAGTGTTCCATTAGTGTCCTCCTTCTTCATGTGATTCATGGCTATCATCATTTGTCATATCTACAAAACTTTTATTATCAAGGTGTTCATGACCAAAAATAGGACCTGTAAATCTATCTAAAATTGAGTGATTTGGGTCACCTACATGTTTGAGATGTGTAATATTATTAAATAGTCCATAACCTTCAATTCTCTCATGAGCTAGAGGATTAAGAGTCTGATTACCACCACCTACATAATAATGTTTTGGGTCTGTATGTTTTTCAGGTTTTCTAACTTGTACATTACCTTGATGTTCTGTAATATATCTTGAGATATGAGAACTGTTATCCTCTACATCACCAAATATATTAGCCTCAACAGGACAAGCTACAACACATGATGGCATCATACCACTCTCTACTCTATGTGCACAATATGTACACTTATCAGCTGTATTACTTTCAGGATCCATATAGATAGCTCCATAAGGACAAGCCATTATACAACCAGCACAACCTATACATCTATTACTATCAATATTTACAATACCATTATCAAGATAATGCAAAGCAGATACAGGACATATTCTCTCACACGGTGCATTTTCACAATGATTACATCTCAAAGGTGTAAAAGACCTACTAGTATCAGGGAAAGTCCCAATATCAATATATTTTACACGCAAACGCCATGAACTTAATGGCACTTCATTTTCAACTTTACAGGCAATTTCACAACCTTTGCAACCCATGCAAAGATTTAAATCGACTAAAAAACCTAATTTCATGTTTCCTCCTATTAATTTAGTTTATAATTATTATTACTATATATTAATTCTCTATTATATAATAATATAATTTGTACTAATAGACATCATAGTAGCACTTTTTAAAAAAAAATACAATTAAAAGTGAAAATATTTTCTAATTTAATAATAAAAAGATAACGATTATTCTCACTTAAATTT
>JANTFF010000016.1 GCA_024763575.1 Sulfurovum sp. | reverse complement strand
ATTATATAGATATAAATGGGGTAAAAACTCATTTTGATGATAGAGAAGTAGTTCGACTACTTTTAGAAAAAATAAAAAAATAGAATAAAATTAATATATTTAAAGTTTGAAACTATTGATTTATGTTAAAATAGCTCTAAAAAAGGTCTGTTTTGAAACATTTTAGATTTTCAATTTTGTTTACAGTTTTAGCTTTAGTTGGTATGTATATATGGGGTTATACTCAAGGGGGAGTTGACCATGCTATAAAACTGTTTTTTATTACTTTGCTTTTGGCATTCATGGAGGTATCTTTCTCTTTTGATAATGCTGTAGTCAATGCTTCTATATTAAAAACTTGGAACCATTTTTGGAAGACAATGTTTTTGACTATTGGTATGCTAATTGCTGTATTTGGTATGCGTCTAGTGTTTCCTCTTTTGATAGTATCATATACTGCTGATGTTTCTATGCAAATGGTGTGGTTTGTTGCAATTCATAATCCTGTAGAGTATTCAATGCTATTAACAGAACATCATGGTGAAATATCGGCATTTGGTGGAATGTTTCTTCTTTTAGTTTTTCTAAACTTTTTAATAGATAATGAAAAAACTCTTCATTGGTTTAAATTTATAGAAAAAGAGTTAAGTAATTTAGGACGAATTAATACTCTACCTACGCTAATTAGTCTATTTGTATTAGTCAATGTAATTTTTTGGGTACCAAAAGAGCATCAATTTGCTATACTATTTTCAGGTGTTTGGGGGATTATTACCTTTTTGGGTGTTAAAATTATTGGAGAGCTATTAGAGAGTAAACATGAAGAGAAATATTTAGCTATGAGTAATATAGCCAAAGGTGGAATAGGAGCATTTATCTATTTAGAGGTTTTGGATGCTTCATTTAGTTTTGATGGAGTTATTGGTGCATTTGCAATTACAACTGATATTATTACTATAATGGTAGGACTTGGAATTGGAGCATTCTTTGTTCGTTCTATAACTATATATTTAGTAGAACAAGGAACACTTGATGATTATGTATATTTGGAACATGGAGCTCATTATGCGATTGGTATATTGGCTATACTTATGCTTATTGGTATAAATTATCATCATATTCCAGAAGTTATCACAGGTCTTGTAGGTATTGCATTTATTTTATGGTCTTTTTACTCTTCTAAAAAATATATGGCTAAAAATTTAAATCGTAAATAATCTCTGTTTTATTTTTTGTAGTTTGAATACTATTTATAGATAATCCATCTATAGATAGGTTCATAAACTCTTCTATAGTTTCTATTTTAGCTTTTGCTACTTCTTTTACTATTATTCCACGATAAGCTTTTGCCCAATGACTTATTATTTTTCCATTTTTTATAAATTTTAGAGTGGTGTATTGTTTATTTGGTATATAGAATTTATTGTAAAATGTGGCTCTTAGGTCTAATATATCTTCATTTTCTAGATACTTATCCAAAAGATAGCTCTGCTCTTTATATAGTTTTTCAGTTCTTAGCTCTCCTATAGCTTCTCCTTGTTTTAGTCTATATTCAGGAATTTTATCATCTGCTCTTAGTAAACCAAATAGGTTGGAGAATAATATTACATTATTATCTATATATGTTTGAGTATTACTATCTTGATTATTATAGTCTATATAATCAAAGGCTACTCCTGTATATCTTTGTATTGCTTTCATTGTAAGTTCATGAACTATATCTTTTGTACTATAATATAAAATATCACTCTTTTTTTTTAGACCAAACATTTTAGATAGTGTTTTTTTGTCTCCTAATTGTAAAATATTTATATATTTATGCGTAAGTTGTTTTCGTATAGGGGTTAGTTGTGGAAATAGTAGATTTTCTAAAATGAAATTTTTATCTCCTCCACTTTTTTTAGTTTCACTTGGTGCTAGTAGTATTTTCATGAAAAATAAGCCTTTTTTTTAGAAATTATAACAAATTTACAAAAAAAATGAATTTTTTTACAAAAACCCTTGACATTGATTTTATTTTTGTCTATAATGCGACTCCATTTAAAGAATGACTTTAAATGAATGGTGCTGATGTAGCTCAGTTGGCTAGAGCAGCTGATTTGTAATCAGCAGGTCGGGGGTTCGAGTCCCTTCATCAGCTCCATTAAAATTTTATCAGTGTTTGACCAAAAAATAATATAACAAGACAATCGGTGAGTTACTCAAGTGGCCAACGAGGGCAGACTGTAAATCTGCTGACTATGTCTTCGAAGGTTCGAATCCTTCACTCACCACCATGTTATATTTTAGATATTTAGACGCGGGAGTAGCTCAGTTGGCTAGAGCGTCAGCCTTCCAAGCTGAGGGTCGCGGGTTCGAGTCCCGTCTCCCGCTCCATGGTATCAATAATTTGGGAGCTGATGTGAAATTTTATTTTTTATTACTTCACATTATTAAGACTCAACCAACAAATAAAAATCAAACACTTATAAGAATTTAACGCCCATATGGCTCAGGGGTAGAGCACTTCCTTGGTAAGGAAGAGGTCGTGAGTTCAAGTCTCACTATGGGCTCCACCTCTATATTAGTATGGACTAGAATGTTATCAAATTGAACATTCGATAATATTTTTGTCCATATTGTTATGCTATTAAAGCAATATATATTTATTCCTGATATAATGTCAGCGAAAAATTAGAACTAAAATTTAGGAGATACAGAATGGCTAAAGAAAAATTTGAACGAACCAAACCACATGTTAACATTGGTACAATTGGACATGTTGACCACGGTAAAACTACATTAACAGCTGCAATTACTGCTGTACTTGCAACAAAAAATGATTCACAATTAATGGATTATGACCAAATTGATAATGCTCCAGAAGAGAGAGAAAGAGGGATTACAATCGCTACTTCTCATGTTGAGTATGAAACAGATAAAAGACACTATGCACATGTTGACTGTCCAGGTCACGCCGATTATGTTAAAAATATGATTACTGGTGCTGCTCAAATGGATGGTGCTATTCTTGTTATTGCTGCTACTGATGGACCAATGGCACAAACTAGAGAGCATATTCTTCTTTCTAAACAAGTTGGAGTTCCTTATATTGTTGTATTCTTGAACAAAGAAGACCAACTAGATGAAGAAGACAAAGAAGAGATGTTAGAACTAGTTGAGATGGAAGTTAGAGAACTTCTTGAAGAGTATGAATTCCCAGGTGATGATACTCCAATTATTGCTGGTTCTGCTTTCCAAGCACTTGAAGAAGCAAAAACTGGTACTCTTGGTGAGTGGTCAGAAAAAATTATTGAGCTTATGGATGCTGTTGATGAGTATATCCCAGACCCAGTAAGAGAAACTGATAAAGATTTCTTGATGCCAATAGAAGATATTTTCACTATTCAGGGTCGTGGTACTGTTGTAACTGGTAAAATTGATAGAGGTACTGTTTGTGTTGGTAATGAAGTAGAGATTGTTGGTATTAAAAATACACAAAAAACTACTGTTACTGGTGTTGAGATGTTCCGTAAAGAGATGGATTGTGGAGAAGCAGGTGATAACTGTGGTGTTCTTATCCGTGGTATTGATAAGAGTGCAGTTGAAAGAGGTATGGTTCTTTGTAAGCCAGGTTCAATTACTCCTCATTCTAAATTTACAGCTGAAGTTTATGTACTTACAAAAGAGGAAGGTGGACGACACACTCCATTCTTTAATAACTATAGACCACAGTTCTATATTAGAACAACAGATGTAACTGGTTCTATTACTCTTGATGAGGGTACAGAAATGGTTATGCCAGGTGACAATGTTAGTATTACAGTTGAACTTATCGCACCAGTTGCTCTTGAGCAAGGTACACAATTTGCTATCCGTGAAGGTGGTAGAACTGTTGGTGCTGGTAAAGTTGTAAATATTATTGAGTAGTCATTATGAGAGAAACAATTCACTTAGGTTGTGAAAAGTGTACTAGAAGAAACTATCACACAACTAAGAATAAAAGAAACACTGCTGAAAAACTTGCTTTGAAAAAGTATTGTAAGTGGTGTAAGTGTCACACTACACATAAAGAGATGAAACTGTAGAATTAGGATACCCCAAAAGGGGTCTTCCTACAGTTTATTGCTACAAATATTCTTAGGCCAATAGCTCAGTTGGTAGAGCACTGGTCTCCAAAACCAGGTGCCGGGGGTTCGAGTCCCTCTTGGCCTGCCATAATTAAAGGTAATTACAAAAATGGAAAAATTAACAACATATTTTGCACATGTTAAACAAGAGATACAAAAAGTTATATTTCCGACAAAAGTACAAGTTAGACAAGCATTTATTGCAGTCTTTATCGTTGTAACTGTTATATCAATATTCTTAGCACTTGTTGATATGTTAATGTCAGCAATAGTTTCAACTGCTGTGGGAAGCTAATATGGCATTACAATGGTATGCAATACAAGTTTATTCAGGTAGTGAACAAGCAGTCAAAAGAGGTATTGACCTCTTAGCTGTAGAACATGGAATAGAAGATAAAGTAGATAGTATTATTGTTCCTACTGAAGAGGTGATAGAGGTTAAAAATGGAGAGAAAAAAATCACAGAGAGAACACTATATCCTGGATATGTTTTTGCTCATGTTGATTTAGATACTTCTCTTTGGCTCAAAATTCAACGACTTCCTAAAGTATCAAGATTTATTGGTGAGGGAAAAACTGCTACACCACTTAGTGATGCAGACATCAAAGTTATCTTGGACAAAATGGAAAATAGATCAGCTCCAAAACCTAAAATAGATTTTGAAACTGGGGAAATGGTTCGTATTATAGATGGACCATTTTCAAACTTTACAGGTATGGTTGAAGAGTTCGACCTTGACCATGGTAAATTGAAACTAAATGTTTCAATTTTTGGTAGGAATACACCTGTAGAGATACTCTACACTCAAGTAGAGAAGATTATATAAAAATTTAAGGAGAAAATAATGGCAAAAAAAGTAACTGAAAAATTCAAATTGATGATACCTGCTGCTAAAGCAAATCCATCACCACCAGTTGGACCAGCTCTTGGTCAAAGAGGTGTAAATATTATGGAATTTTGTAAAGCTTTTAATGAAAGAACAAAAGATAAAATGGGATTTAAAATTCCAGTTGAAATTACAGTTTATGCAGATAGAAGTTTCACATTTGAGACTAAGCAACCACCTGCAAGTGAGCTTATTATGAAAGCTGCAAATATTAAAAGTGGTTCAGATAATCCACTCAAAAATAAAGTAGGAACACTTACAGAAGCTCAAATTAATGAGATTGTTGAATTGAAAATTGCTGATTTAAATACAGATGATAAAGAGATGGCTGCTAATATTATCAAGGGTACTTGTAGAAGTATGGGTGTTGATATAGTTGCATAGAACTGCTCTATAATCTATATTTATTAGAATTTTTAATTGGTGTGTTAGGAAACACACCCTACACCACATAATAGTGGGAGATTTATTTATAATAATCGTGGAGAGATAAATGGCAAAAAAAATAAACAAAAAGAGAAAAGCACTCTTAGAAAAAATAGAAAATGGTAAGTTATATTCAGTAGCAGAAGCTACAACTCTTATTCCAGAGCTTAAATCAGCAAAATTTGATGAGACTGTAGAGGTTGCATTAAATCTAAATGTTGACCCAAGACATGCAGACCAGATGATTAGAGGTTCTGTTATACTACCAAATGGTACAGGTAAAGTTGTTCGAGTTGCTGTTTTTGCAAAAGATGAAAAAGCAGACGAAGCTAAAGCTGCTGGAGCTGATATTGTAGGAAGTGATGAGCTAATTGCACAAATCCAAGAGGGTAATATCAATTTTGATACAGTTATTGCTACACCTAATATGATGGGAACATTGGGTAGAGTTGCTAGAATATTAGGGCCAAAAGGACTTATGCCTAACCCTAAAACTGGAACTGTAACTATGGATGTAACAAAAGCAGTTACTGAAGCAAAAGGTGGAAAAGTTAACTTTAGAGTTGATAAAAAAGGTAATATCCATGCAGGTATTGGAAAAGTGAGTTTTGGTTCTCAAAAAATTGAAGAGAATTTTAGAACATTTGTAGAGACTATAAACAAAGCTAAACCAGCTGCCGCAAAAGGTAGATATATCCTTAATGGTGCATTGTCTCTAACAATGAGTCCAGCAGTTACACTTGACACTACAGAACTTTTAGATATTAAATAGAGAGTCTAAAGCTTAGAGCATCAGATGATGCTTTTTGCTTTATGCTTGGCATAATTTGATTTTAGGCTAAAGATAATAGGGGCGAAAGCTTAATTGATTTATCGAAATTAAAAGATAAATAGGTTGTTTATCAACACCCTATTAGAGGTCGAAAGGAGAACAAATGACTAGAACTGAAAAAGAAGCTATTGTTAATGAACTTAGTACTGCTTTTACCGAACAGGGTGCTGTAATCGTATGTGATTACAAAGGTATGACTGTTGAAGCATTAGAGGGTGTTAGACACTTAGCAAAAGAAGATAATGTTAATGTACGAGTTGTAAAAAACACTCTAGCATCAATTGCACTTAAAAATGCAGGTTGTGAAGAGATGGAACTTGTTGATAACAATATTTTCATCTGGGGTGAAGACCAAATTGCTACTTGTAAAGTGGCTGATAAGTCTGCTACTGCTAACAAAGATAACTTCTCTATTAAATCTGGAGTAATTGAGTCAAAAGTAGCTGATATTGATACTATTATGGCTATGGCTAAACTTCCAGGTAGAGATGAACTTCTTGGTATGTTACTTAATGTTTGGAATGCACCAGTGCAGAACTTTACAATAGGACTACAAGCGTTAGCTGATAAATTAGAAGAAGAATAAATATAAAAAGAAATAAAGGAAATAATATGGCAACAACAAAAGAAGATGTATTAGAGTTTATCTCAAACATGTCAGTACTTGAGCTTTCAGAGCTAGTAAAAGAGTTTGAAGAGAAATTTGGTGTATCTGCACAAGCTACAGTAGTAGCAGGTGGTGGTGCAGCAGCAGAAGCAGTAGAAGAACAAACAGAATTTGATGTAGTTCTTACAGGTGCTGGAGCTAAAAAAATCAATGCTATTAAAGTAGTTAGAGCAATTACAGGTCTTGGTCTAAAAGAGGCTAAAGCTGCTGTTGAAGATGTACCAACAACTCTAAAAGAGGGTATCTCTAAAGATGAAGCTGAAGAGATTAAAAAACAAATCGAAGAAGCTGGAGCTACTTGCGAACTTAAATAAAACCTTTTCAAGTGAGAATTTTCTCACTTGAACTCTCCTGTGTTGCATTAGTAACAACACATAAAAGACACAAAAGATATAGTGACAAGCTATTGCGCAATAGTTTTTTTGTATATCCAAATATATACATTCATCCATAACATATATATTAAATTGAGGTTCGTCCATGTTAAACTCATTACATTCTGGAAATAGACTTAGAGTCGATTTCTCCAAAACCCCTCGTCAAATTGCTGTCCCAAATTTACTTCAACTACAACAAAAATCTTATGATGATTTTTTAATGATTGATGCCAAAAATAGAAGTGAATCAACAATCGAAAAAGTTTTTCGTTCAGTTTTCCCACTAAATGACCAACAAAATAGACTTACTTTAGAGTATAAAGGTAGTCAAATAGTACAACCTAGATATACTATTAGAGAGTGTATGGAGAGAGGTCTTACTTATTCTGTATCACTAAAGATGAATATTTCTCTTACTATATGGAATAGAGATGAAAAAACAGGTGAAAAACTCGACCCAAAAGAGATTAAAGAACAAGCTGTTTTTGTAAGAGATATTCCACTAATGACAGATAGAACATCATTTATTATTAATGGTGTAGAAAGAGTTGTCGTAAACCAACTTCATAGAAGTCCAGGTGTTATATTTAAAGAAGAAGAGGCAACTACAGTTGTCAATAAACTTATATATTCAGCTCAAATTATTCCTGATAGAGGTAGTTGGTTATATTTTGAGTATGATGCAAAAGATATTCTGTATGCTAGAATTAACAAAAGAAGAAAAATACCTGTAACAATTCTATTTAGAGCTTTGGACTACTCCAAAGAAGACATTATGAAACTATTTTATGATAGCAAAGAGGTTTTTGTAAAAGATAATAGATTTGTAACTAAGTTTTCTGTAGAAGATTTTGCAGGAAGAGCTCCTTATGAAGTAAGAGACCTTGATGGTAATATCGTAGTAGCTGCTGCTAAAAGATTAAC
Organism: Sulfurovum sp.; assembly: GCA_024763575.1. Taxonomy (GTDB): domain Bacteria; phylum Campylobacterota; class Campylobacteria; order Campylobacterales; family Sulfurovaceae; genus UBA1140. Next base: position 1,128 of record JANTFF010000016.1, on the reverse strand, counting down.
CAAGAAAAAAGCTCAAAAACTTATTGATGATGGTTTAGAGTGGGTAGAGTATCCATTGGAAATTCTGATAGAGAGACATTTAGCTGCTCCAATAATAGACCAAGAGAGTGGAGAGATACTATATGATGTAGTTACTCCACTTGATGAGATGAGACTCAAAAAGATTATTGATTCAGGAGTTGAGAGTTTCTCTATTGCAGATGATTTAGCTGAAGGTGCAGATGATTCTATTATCAAATCATTTATAGCAGACCATGAATCACTAAGACTATTGAAGCAAACAGAAGATACAGAAGACGAAAATCAATTAGCAGCTATTCGTATTTATAAGGTAATGAGACCAGGTGAACCTGTAACTGCTGAAGCTGCTCAAAACTTCCTTAGACAACTATTTTTTGACCCAGAAAGATATGATTTGACTAAAGTTGGTCGAATGAAGATGAACCATAAACTAGGTTTTAATGTACCTGAATATGTAACTGTATTGACGGCAGAAGATATTATACATACTGTGAAATACCTATCTAAAGTTAAAAATGGTTCAGGTCATATAGATGATAGAGACCACTTAGGTAATAGAAGAATTAGAGCTATTGGTGAGCTTTTGGGAAATGAGCTTTATAATGGTCTGACCAAAATGCAAAAAGCTATTAGAGACAAAATGACAACCTTGTCAGGTCAACTTGATGAGCTTATGCCTCATGATTTGGTTAACTCTAAAATGATTACCAACACTATTTTGGAGTTTTTCTCATCTGGACAGTTATCTCAATTTATGGATCAAACAAACCCTTTATCAGAAGTGACACACAAAAGAAGACTGTCAGCTCTAGGTGAGGGTGGTTTAGTCAAAGAGAGAGCAGGGTTTGAAGTTCGGGATGTTCACCCAACTCACTATGGTAGAATTTGTCCAATTGAGACTCCAGAGGGTCAAAATATTGGTCTGATTAATACTTTGGCTACTTATGCAAAAGTAAATGACCTTGGATTTATTGAAGCTCCTTATAATAAGGTAGTTGATGGTGTAGTTCAAGATGAGATAGTATATCTCACAGCTACACAAGAAGAGGATTTGGTAATTGCTCCAGCATCAACTAGAGTTGAAAATAGAAGAATTGTTGATGAACT
>JANTFF010000015.1 GCA_024763575.1 Sulfurovum sp. | reverse complement strand
TTAAATTTCTAAATCCTGTATCAATTCCAATTAGTTTAGAATTTCCTAATGCCTTTAGACGATTTATCTCTTCTACCATAGATAGAGTAATCTCTTTGGACTCTCTAAAATCTTCACTAGTACTATTTTGGGTAATCTCATATAATTTTTTTCGACTAAATTCATTACCTCTTCGGTAGGTAAATCATCTTCTATTGTTACTTTTTTGATAGTTGTAGCAAGAGTTGCCAAAGCTCTTTTCGTAGAACGAGATTTTATATCTTCTATATATGCATCAGTATTAGTTATAGGATTAGATGTTAATATATCTAGCAAGGCTACCTCATCATAATTATTTGTGCTTTTTAACTTAGATTTTAAAAACTCTTCATCTATTGGTTTCTCTTCTCGTGTAAGTTCTTCCATAGCCGAAAAAGTGTGTTGATGAAATGGAAGGTAGAAATCATGAGGTTCTAGTTTTGAGGCTATCTCCTCGAAGATTTGTGGGTCAAAAATAATGGCAGAGAGGACTGCCCTCTCTATATTTAAATTATACATATTTTCATTCATTATTGGTTGCCCCTGAATATTTTTAGTGAATTATATCTAATTTTGCTTAGTAGCAAATGCCTCTACTTCTGATACAAATCTATCTACTAATTCACCCTCTGGTAGTTTAGCTACTACTTCACCTTGTACCATAACAAGCCCACTTCCCTTACCATAAGCTATTGCTACATCTGCATGTTTTGCTTCTCCTATAGCATTAACTACACACCCCATAACAGATACATCCATAGGAGTTTTGATATGTTTAGTTCGCTCTTCTACCTCAGCTACGGCACTTACCAAATCAGCCTCTATTCGTCCACATGTTGGGCATGAGATAATATTTAATCCCTCTTGGACTCTACCACTATCTTTTAAAATTGCTTTGGCTACTCTTATCTCCTCTTCTAATTCACCTGTAATAGATACTCGCATAGTATCTCCAATTCCATCAAGTAGCAAAGTACCTAAACCTATAGCCGATTTGACTGTAGCGTGAAATACTGTTCCAGCCTCTGTAACTCCTAGATGAAATGGATAGTTGTTTTTTGGTCTTAGTGTTCTATAGGCTTTAACTGTTCTCTCTACATCAGATGCTTTTAGGGATATTTTTATATCAGTAAAATCCAAATCTTCCAAAAACTTGATATTATACTCTGCACTTGCTACCATAGCCTCTGCTGTTGCTCCATATTTATCATCAAACTCTTTTTCTAATGAACCTGAATTTACACCAATTCTAATTGGTAAGTTTCTATCTTTACAAGCTTTGACTATCTCTTTTACTCTTCCCTTTTCGCCAATATTACCAGGATTAATACGGATACAATCAACCCATTTAGCAGCCTCTAGGGCTAATTTATAGTTGAAGTGAATATCTGCTACTAGTGGTATAGATATTCTATTTTTTATCTCTTGTAGTGCTAATGCTGCCTCCATATTAGGAACTGCAACTCTTGCTATATCACAACCTGCAAAGTGCAATCTATTTATCTGTTCTACAGTTGTCTCTATATCAGCAGTTTTTGAATAAGTCATAGACTGTACAGAGATAGGTGCATCTCCTCCTACAGCCACATCTCCAACAAATATTTTTTTGGTAGGGTATCTTGGGGTCATTTTTTCTCCATATTTTATAAGTTTTAAGAAAATTCTACAGGGTCAATATCAATTTCTATTGAAGTAGAGTTTATAGCATGAAGTGCCTTAAGTAATGGCATTCTTTTTTCACACCTAAGCAATATATTATATCTAAATTTATTAGCAATCCTCTCAATAGGTGCTTTGCCATGTCCTACTATCTCCACCTCCTCAAAAGCTTTTAATTTCTCAACTATATCCAAAGTTATTTTAGCCCCTTTTGCATCATCTTTGTGTGATATAAGTATTCTAGCCAATGAGACAAAAGGTGGATAAATATCTCTCATAAACTCCATCTCATCTTTTAAAAAGGCTTCATAATCATTTAAATATAGTTGAAAAAAATCAGCATTAGATGATTGTATAATCACCTCTGCATTTTTAGCTCTTCCTGAACGACCTGCAATCTGTATTAATAGACCAATAGCCCTCTGCCTTGCTCTATAGTCACTAAGTCCATATATATAATCAATACCTGTAATCACACTAAGCGATATATTGGCATAATCATGCCCTTTACTTAACATCTGTGTACCCAAAAGTATATGACTCTCTTTATTCTCAAATCTTTTTAATGCCTTTTTAAGTTTAGTTGGAGTTGTTATACTATCTCTATCAAACTGCTCTATAACTATATCTTTAATTCCACTCTCTATCATCTCTTTGGCTTCTACTGTTCCCATTCTTTGGCTAGTGAGTGGAGTATGCCCACAATATACACATGTCTCTCTAATAGGTTCAGTATAGTTACAGTAGTGACACTTTAGATGTCTAGCATATCTATGCAGTGCCATACCCACAGAACAGTATGGACATAGATGAGTTTTACCACAATTTTGACAATATAGATATTTGAAATTACCACGAGTTGGAACAAATAGCAAAGATTGTTCACCATCTCTAAAATTTTTCTCTATCTTTTTGATAATACCATTAGTAAGTGTAGTTCCCTCTATAAATATATATCTCTTTTTGGTCTGTATAAATGGTTTAAATAGTCTAACAACATCATATTTATAATAGCTACTCAAACTTGGAGTTGCACTTGCCAAAACTACTTTAGCTTTGAGTTTATTAGCTATATATACAGCCATATCTCTAGCGTGATAACGAGGCTTCATCATAGATTTATAACTATCATCATGCTCTTCATCAACTATTATCAATCCAATATCACTAAGTGGGGTAAATAGAGCAGACCTAGCCCCTGCTACTATATCAACCTCTCCTGCATAGATAGACTCTAGTAGCTTATCTTTCTGTTTTTTGGTTAATTTGGAGTGCCACATAACTATTCGTTTACCAAAATATTTTTCTAATCTACTCTGCATCTGTGGAGTTAAAGAGATTTCAGGCATCAAAAATATACATTTTTTGCCCTCTTGGATACTCTTCATCATCAAAGAGATAAAAATCTCTGTTTTTCCTGAACCAGTCACTCCAAAAAGTAATGCTCTATCTTTTTTTAGGAGTTGATTGTATGCTTTTTGTTGCTCATTAGATAAAGTTGGTAACTTATGCGATATATCTTCTACTGAAGTAGAAACATTTTTTTCTTCATTAGAAAATGGAATAAAAAGAGCTATAGCCTCACCAAAAGAGCTAAAATAGTACTCTGAAATAAATTTAGCAATCTCTACTTGAGTTTGAGTATAATATAGGTCTAATATATTCAATATCTCAAATGTTTTAAAATCTTTTGGTTTTTCTACTTCATCTAAAACTATAGCTCTTTTGATTTTACTTTTTACTGGTACTTCTATAAGTTGACCTTGTTGTAAAGGTTTATCGTAGTGATAGGTTAGGATTGGTGCAGATGAGCGATAAAGGGATATTTGATAATAAAATAACAAGGGATATTTAATTAGACTATAGGGAAAATCCCTACAATCTAAAGACTTTTACTAATATGCTCTACTTTACCCATTGCTGATGCAATAGCTGTACTAGAGTTTTGTGCTTTTTGAAGTAAATCTTTTGCTTCATTAATAGCTTTTTCTAAATCACTACCTTTACCATTAAGAGCGACTGCACCATCAGCTACACAAAGAGTTTTATTCTCTTCAACTTTGACATAACCAGCATCAACAGCAACTGAGAGTTCTTTACCATCTTTGGTATCTATAACAATTACACCTGTATCTAATAGTGATACTAAAGATGCATGTTCAGGTAAAACCCCAAACTCTCCCTCACTACCAGGCAAGGTTACTTGTTTTATTTCATCATCAAAAATGACACCAAGAGGTGTCACAATTTCAAGTTTCATGAGCTTCATATTTGGCTCCTTTTAACTATTTAGATTTAGCTAGAATTTTCTCGTTCTTAGCAATCGCTTCGTCCATATTTCCAACCATATAGAACGCTGCTTCGTTCATATCGTCATATTTACCTTCAATTAGACCTTTGAACCCTGCTAGAGTATCAGCTAACTCTACATATACACCTGGACTTCCTGTAAATACTTCAGCAACATGGAATGGTTGAGATAGATATTTCTCAATTTTTCTTGCTCTCTCAACTGTGTTTTTATCCTCTTCACTAAGCTCATCCATACCAAGAATTGCAATAATATCTTGTAAGTCTTTATACTTTTGAAGAATTGATTGAACACCTCTAGCGATATTATAATGCTCTTCACCAATAATTGTTGGGTCTAGCATTCTACTTGTACTATCTAGTGGGTCAACAGCAGGATAGATACCTTTTTCTGCAATTGAACGGTTAAGTACTGTTGTTGCATCAAGGTGTGCAAATACAGAAGCAGGAGCAGGGTCTGTTAAGTCATCTGCTGGTACATATACAGCTTGAACAGATGTAATTGAACCTTTTGTTGTAGATGTAATTCTCTCTTGGAGTTTACCCATCTCTGATGCTAGTGTTGGTTGGTATCCAACTGCACTTGGAATTCGTCCAAGAAGTGCTGACATCTCTGAACCTGATTGTGCAAATCTAAAGATATTATCAATAAACATCAATACATCTAGTCCCATCTCATCTCTAAAGTACTCTGCCATTGTAAGACCAGTTAGTGCAATTCTATTTCTTGCCCCTGGAGGTTCACTCATTTGACCATAGCACAGTGCAACTTTATCCAAGACATTAGACTCTTTCATTTCGAAATATAGGTCATTACCCTCTCTTGTTCTCTCACCAACTCCTGCAAAAACTGAATAACCACTATGTTTCATAGCAACATTATTGATAAGTTCCATAATAATAACTGTTTTTCCAACTCCAGCACCACCAAATAGTCCTACTTTACCACCTTTATTATATGGTGCTAAAAGATCAACTACTTTGATACCTGTCTCAAAAACTTCTGTAGCTGTGCTTTGTTCTTCAAATGGTGGTGGGTCTCTATGGATTGAACGATACTCTTTTGCAGAAAAATCACCTGCATCATCAACAGTATCACCAATAACATTAAAAATTCTTCCTAGAACCTCTTCACCCACTGGTACTTTGATAGAGTCACCAGTAGCTTTTACCTCTTGACCTCTAACTAGACCTTCACTCATATCCATAGCAATAGTTCTAACTCGTCCATCACCTAATTGTGCTGCTACTTCTAAAACTAATCTCTGTTCTCCATCTTCTAGGGCTATAGTTGTCTCTAATGCTTCATTAATTGCTGGGAGGTAACCCGTAAAATCAACATCAACAACTGGACCTAGTACTTGTACTACTTTACCTGTCATTATCTATTCTCCTATTCTTATTTCAATGATTCCATACCACTGATAATCTCAATGAGTTCAGTCGTAATCGCTTCTTGTCTTGCTTTGTTGTACTTAACTGTAAGTTTTTGTACCATCTCACCTGCGTTACTAGTAGCAGCATCCATCGCTTGCATTCTAGCACTATGTTCAGCAGCCAAAGAGTTAAGCAGTGCATAATACATTGTATAATCAATATATTTTCTAACCAATGCATCTATTAATGTATCGTCATCATCAGGTTCTACTTCTAGTTCTGACATAGAGACACTATTTAAATCCAAACAACAACTATCAACTGGTAGAAGTTGTTGCTCTACTATCTCTTGGGTTATCATATTTACATAACCGTTATGAACCAAGATAATTTTATCTGTTTTGCCTTGGACATAATCTTCTACAAGTGTTGATATAAATTCAGATGCCCTCTCATAATCTGGTGTTGCACTCAAATCTTCTATCTGATTTATCATCTCAACTTTGTTATATTTGAAAAAAGCTATACCTTTTTTACCAATACCACTTAATCTAACCTCTACATCAGAATAATCTTTGAGCAGTTTATTTACTCTTTTAAGTGTCTGATAGTTAAATCCACCACAAAGACCTTTATCAGCAGATACAAATACAATATCAACTACTTTTGGGTTCGGGTTCTCTTTAAAGAACACATTATCAATCTCGCCATCACTTGTATTCATCTTTTGTGCTATCTCATTGAGCAGTTCGGTTAGTTTACTTGCATAAACTTTTGAGCGTTTTGCAACCTCTTCTGCTCTTTTGAGTTTCGCTGATGAGACAAGTTTCATAGCACGGGTAGTCTTTTGAGTACCCTTTACGCTTGAAATTTTTCTTTTAATCTCTTTTAAATTAGCCATGATTTAGCCTTATGCTGAAAAAGATTCGCTAAAATCGTCTAATGCTTTTATCAACTCTGCTTCAGTCTCATCTGTAATTTTTTTCTCATCTCTAATGCTATCTAAGATATTAGAGTGTTTTGCTTCAATATATGGCATAAGTTCTGCTTCAAACTTAGTAACAGCACTTACTGGTATTTTGTCCAAATAACCTTTGTTACCTGCTAAAATCATAACAACTTGTTTTTCAGCTGGAACTGGTGCATAAGGTGGTTGTTTAAGAACTTCAACCATTCTAGCACCTCTTTCAAGTTGATTTCTACTATGTTCATCAAGGTCTGATGCAAACTGTGCAAATGCTTGAAGCTCTCTAAATGATGCAAGGTCAAGTCTAAGTGTACCTGCAACTTGTTTAGTAGCTTTAATCTGTGCAGCTCCACCAACTCTTGATACTGATAAACCAACATTAATAGCAGGTCTAATACCTGAGTTAAACAAATCAGTCTCCAAGAAGATTTGACCATCTGTAATAGAGATAACATTTGTAGGAATATATGCTGCAACATCTCCTGCTTGTGTCTCAATAATTGGGAATGCTGTAATTGAACCTGCACCATTTTCATCACTAAGTTTAGCAGCTCTTTCAAGTAGTCTTGAGTGAAGATAGAATACATCACCTGGGTACGCTTCTCTACCTGGAGGTCTTCTTAGAATAAGTGACATCTCTCTATATGCAACAGCATGTTTTGAAAGGTCATCATAGAAGATAACTGCATGTTTTGCATTATACATATAGTGTTCTGCTAAAGTCACACCTGCATAAGGAGCCAAGAATTGGAATGCAGAAGAGTCAGCAGCTGAAGCACTAACAATAATTGTATAATCCATTGCTCCTGCCTCTTCTAACTTTTTCACAAGTGAAGCAACAGTTGATTGTTTTTGACCAATTGCAACATAAACACAGATAACACCGTTACCTTTTTGGTTAATGATTGTATCAATTGCCAAAGTAGTTTTACCTGTTTGTCTATCACCAATAATAAGCTCTCTTTGCCCTCTTCCAACAGGAACTAGTGCATCAATCGCTTTGATACCTGTTTGAAGTGGCTCATGAACCGATTTTCTAGCCATAATACCAGGTGCTTTTGTCTCAAGAAGTCTAGTCTCTTTGTACTCAATTGGACCTTTACCATCAACTGGCTCTCCAAGAGGATTAACAACTCTTCCTACCATTGCATCACCTACTGGGATACTAAGAAGTTTTCCTGTTCTTTTTACGCTCATGCCTTCAACTATTCCTGCCATAGAACCAAGAACAACAACTCCAACATTAGCCTCCTCTAGGTTAAGAACCATACCCTTAACACCAGTTTCAAACTCTACAACCTCACCAGCCATAACACTATTTAGACCATATACAGATGTAATACCATCTGCAACACCTACTACCTTACCAACTTCGTTGATATCCACACTTATTTCGAAATTCTCAATTCTCTCTTTGATTATTGAGCTGATTTCGTCTGCTTGTAATTTGTTTGCCACTGCAACTCCTTCCGTTTAGATTACTTTTTATATAGATTTTGTAATAAAATCAATTAATTGTTCTTTAACTCTCTGCTTAGAGAAGTTAACCTCAATACCCAAATCATCAACTGTTACTTTTATACCATCTAAATCACTCTTTTGTTGAGTCAATTTAATAGTAGAACCTGTATAAGTTTTCAGTGAGTTTTCTAAGTCTGTAAGTTCTGTACCATCTAGTTCATTACTAGAAGTTACAATACCTTCATACTCATTTCTCTCTTTTTGCAACTCTTGATTTAGACTACTTGCTATAGTTGGAATTAAATTTAATCTATTATTCTCTCCCAAAATTTTAATAAAATTAACCATACTTATATTATCTTCTGGTATAGCTTCTAAAATAAAAGCTGTTTTATCAGATGATGATATAAGTGGTGAATTTATTTTTTCTATAATATTTCCATCAGAAAATAGAGATGATATAGAGTTTAGAACTTCACCAAATGAAGATTTTTGCTCTGTAGATATAACCTCTAACAAAGCTTTAACATATCGTTTTGCTATTAACTCTTCCATTATGCCACCTTTTTAGAAACTAAAGATACAACTTTAGAGTTATTAACATCAATATCACTATTTTCAATACCATTTTCTAATAACTCATTGATTGTAGCTTTTACCATTTTTTTCTTCTCAACTTCCATTTTTTCTTCCAAATGTTTTTCAAGAGAAACAATAGTTTCTGCATTTTTATTAGCAATATTATCAGCTAAAATTTTAGCTTCTAAATTAGCATCGGAAACTATCTCTTTTGCTTTTTCTTCACTATAAGCTAAATTCTCTTCAGCCAATTTAGCTTCATTTTTAGACTCTTCTAATTTAGATTTTATCTCATTTATCTGATTTTGAATATCTGCACTTCGCCCTTTGAAAAACTCTTTAATAGGATTAGGTACAAGATAATATATTAAACCAGCAAAAATAGCAAAGTTTAGAATTCTATAATAGAAGTCAGAATTACTCATACTAACTTCATGATGCTCTGTTCCACTTGCCATTGCTACCATAGGTAATAAAAAGCTTAGAACTAAAGCAATTTTCTTACTATTCATTATTCATCCTCCTTTATAGATTTGCCATTTTGGCTTTTATACTCTCTTTAAAAAGAGGTAATTGTGTAGAAAGAGACTGAGTTAACTCTTTTTTATTATTGTTGAGTTCTTCCACAAAAGATTGATATTTACTATCAAGTTCTTTAGTTTTGCTCTCAATTTTACTATCAGCTGAAGCTTTAGCTTCATTTGTAGCTTTTTCTCTAATAGCATTTGCCTCTGCTTTAGCATTAGCTAAAATAGCATCAGCTTTAGCATGTAGTTCATCACTATTTCCTGCCATCTCTTTTGCATTTTTTAAATCATCAGCGATAGAGTTATCTCTATCATCCATAAACTTTAACAAAGGCTTATAGAGCATTTGATTTAATAAATACAGAAGAGAGAAGAAAATAACTAGAACAAATAACATCAAACCAAGGTTCAGGTCAAGCATTAAAACTCCTCAAAAAATTTG
>JANTFF010000014.1 GCA_024763575.1 Sulfurovum sp. | reverse complement strand
TTTCCACTTCCTGTCTCTCCTATTATAGCTACCTTTTCAGCCTCTTTTATTTCTAGGTTTATATTGTTTAGAACTTTGGTTGATTTGTCATATGAAAAAGATACATTTTTTAGACGAATATAAGCAGTTGTTCTGTTTTTAAATGGGTCAATTTTTAGTTTATATATTGGCTCTTTTTCCAATTTGAATATCTCATTGAGTCTAGCAATAGATGCTTTGGCATTAAAATACAAATTGGTAAAGTTCATCAATTTATCCATAGGTTTCATAATAACCCATGCATAAGCAAATATTGCCAACATCTCACCAATTGTTATATATCCTAAAAATACCATAAGTATTCCAACAGCTCTAAAAGTATCATGCGAATACATAATAAGCATCTGTGCAAATTTGAGTGATATTTCACTTTTGAGACCATATAGATAAGCTTTGTCTCTAATCTCTTTTGCTTTTTTGTCTATATCTTCTAAAAAATACTCTTCTCTATTTTGAACTCTTATTTGATTATATAGTTCCAAACTCTCTGTTAATGAGTTTTGAAAAATCTCAATAGATTTGTTCTCCTGTTTTTTGATTTTGGCAATATTTTTAAAGACTCTTAGAAAAAATCCTAATGCTAATGGATTAAGAGTCAAAATAACCACAGCTAATTGCCAATTTAGATAAAATATAATAGATGCTACTCCGATAATAGTTAGAGTCTCAACTATAATTTCACCAACCCCACTAGCTATAAACTTATCAATAGTATCAACATCTGTAATAACTTTAGCAGAGACCGAACCTGAACCTAACATATCATATTCACTCATAGATACAATTTTGAGATGCTCTAATAGACTTTTTCTAATCTTATAGCTTACATCTTTGGCTATTTTGGTAAAAAGTCGTATATGGATTATATTTAATAAAAGGCTAATAGCTCTTAGTAGCATTGTAATAATAAGCACTACCAAAATATAATATTCAGGCGAACCAATAGTAATATATTGGTCAATTGCATTAGTTATCCACCCCTCTTTGCCTAACACTATCTCGTCAATAAGTTTAGGAATTAGTAGAGGTATAGGAATATGTTAGAAATACTTAATAGTATAGATATTATAGAGATAATATTTGCTAATATTAGTATTTTTTTATGACGGTTTATCTCATTTAGAATTGATTTTATAGTTATCATGACCTAAGTAACTATCTCCTTGTGTTTTTCAAATATCTCTCTATTCCCTCTGCAATACCTTTTGCTAAAAGTGATTGGTATGTACTACTTAATAGATTTTTCCCCTCTCTAGGGTGAGATATATATCCAGTCTCTACCAATATAGCAGGCATTTGAGCTCCAACTAATACCCAAAAGTTGGCTGATTTGACTCCACCATTTGATACTTTATATTTTTTTCGTATATTTGATAAAATTTTATTATCTATATCTAAACCCAATTTATGGGACTCTATAATCTTTTCTCTATTGAGTAGAGATAAATAATCATTTTTGGTATATAAATCTTTATTTTCAAACATTACACTATTCTCTTTTTCGGCAGCCTCTTTTGCCCTTTTGCTATGTGCTTTGGATAGATAATAAATCTCTATACCATTAAATATTTTGGCTGTTTTTTTAGTAGGAGCTGCATTTGCATGAATAGAGACAAATATATTAGCCATTTTTTTATTTGCAAACTCTGTCCTTTTAGGTAATTTGACAAATCTATCACTATCTCTTGTCATATAAACTTTTAGACCATCTTTTTGTAGTATTCGTTTAACTTTTTTGGCTATAGATAAGACAATTTTTTTCTCTGTTCTATTTTTGTAACTCGCACCATTATCTTTACCACCATGTCCTGCATCAATTACTACTATATACTTTTTTCTATTAGTTGTAGATATATAAGGTTTTTTATAAGATATATTTTCTATGGTGATACCATCAATTGAGGCTTTTTTACCATATTTTAGAGGAATAAATAGCATATTGTTTTTATAAGCGTGTTTATCTAAAGCTTTTTGAGGACTTTTTATAACTATACGCAATTTATTAGCACTATTTTGTGCAATTCTAAAAGAGTCTATATTTTTATAACTATGCTGGGATATACCTTTGCCACTAGGGAGGGTAGCACCCTCTATATCATAAACATATTTTGTACTACCATCTTTTGATGGTAAAGAAAAATATTTTACTCCTTCTATATCAGAAGAGAAATATAGTCTCAATTCACCTTGTCTTATTTCACTTTTTATAAAATTATTTCCAGCAAATAGTTCATTTGTATAAAATAGTATAAAAAATATTAATATTATCTTTTTATTTAGAATAGTCTTCTCCATTCATTAATTTCTCCATAAGTTCTTTGACAGTTATAATTTCATTTAGTTTATAACCATTAGCACCTGTGAAGAAAAGTCCACTCTCTTTAATCCCATCATATGCATCACTTAATCTATCAGCAATACAATACCCCACAATCTTAGCTTCAACTCCACGATGACACGGTGCAACACAGTTTGATATACAAGCAATTTTAGGAGCAGTTTTAGCCTCTATATCTCTATGAAGCTGAGTCTTTACCCCTCTTGCAGGATACCCAACAGGAGATTTAAATAGTTGTATATCTTCTTCTTTGGCATCAATTATGATATTTTTCATCATATCACTTGTATCACACTCTATTGTACCAATAAATCGTGTACCCATTTGTACGCCACTAGCTCCTAGTTCCATCATTTTGACAATATCATCATGATCCCAAACACCACCTGCTGCAATAACTGGAATATCTCCCCAATTTTTTGCCTCTTCTACTACAGGGGGTAAAATATTCTCTAGTTGGTTCTCTTCTTTGAAACACTCATCATATTTAAAACCTTGATGTCCACCACTTAGAGGTCCTTCAACTACTACGGCATCTGGTAATCTATTATGTGTTTTTTTCCATCTTCTACATAAAATTCTTAATGCTTTTGCTGTTGATACAATAGGTATTAAAGCCACATCAGGATAGTTTTTGGTAGCTTCAGGCATACTTAGAGGCAGACCAGCCCCTGTAATAATCATATTAGCACCAGCCATACATGCATCTTCTACTACACGATTATAATCAGTTTGTGCATATAGTACATTACAAGCTAATGGTTTATCTCCACAAATTTTTCTAGCATTTTCAAAAATCTTTTTCAAAGCTTTATACGAATAAAAATTAATTGCATCTAATGGTCTATGCTCTTTTCCTATAACTTTATCTGAATATTTTCTCTCTTTATAAATACCTGTACCAACAGATGATATTACACCTAAACCACCCTCTGCACTTACTGTTCCTGCTAATCTATCCCATGATATACCAACTCCCATACCACCTTGAATAATAGGTTTTTCTATTATATACTTTCCGATTTTTAAAGATTTAAATGACACTACTTTACCTTTACTTTTGCAAATTTTCTTTTTCCTACTTGCAAGATATACTCACCAATTTCCAAGTTTATTTTCTCATCCGATATTTTCTCTTGGTCAATTCGTACAGCTCCTTGTTTTATATCTCTTCTAGCTTGTGAAGTAGATGGCTCAATTCCAGCATCAACCAATGCTTTACATATCCAAATACTTTCTTCTACTTCAAATTCAGCTATATCTGTAGGTAGCCTGTTTGATTTAAATACATTATCAAACTCACTCTTTGCCATAGTAGCAGACTCTTCATTATAAAATCTAGTAGTTATCTCCAAAGCCAAATTTTCTTTGACTATTTTTGGGTGTAGTAATCCATTTGCTACATCTTCTCTCATTTGTGTTATATCTTCGAGCGATTTATCACTCAATATCTCATAATATCTCCACATTAATTCATCTGAGATAGATAGTATTTTGGCATAAATATCTTTTGGCTCTTCGGTTATACCTATATAATTACCCAAAGATTTACTCATCTTTTGTACACCATCAAGTCCCTCTAAAATAGGCATCATCAATACAGCCTGTTCTTTACCTATACCATAAGCTCTCTGTAAATGTCGTCCCATAAGTAGATTAAACTTTTGGTCAGTTCCACCTATTTCAATATCAGATTTTAGCTCTACACTATCATATCCTTGGAGCAGTGGATATAAAAATTCAGAGATAGAGATACTTTGACCACTTTTGTATCGTTTCTCAAAATCATCTCGCTCTAACATCCTAGCTACATTAAATAGTGTAGTTAGAGATACTAATCCATTAGCACCCAAAGAGTTTAGCCATTTAGAGTTAAAAACCACCTCTGTTTTAGACTCATCTATTACATTAAATACTTGGTCTTGATAAGTTTTGGCATTTGCCATAATTGTAGCTCTATCAAGTACTTTTCTAGTCTCACTTTTGCCTGTTGGATCACCAATAGTTGCTGTGAAATCACCAATAAGCAACTGAACTACTCCACCATGTTTTTGAAACACTTTGAGCTTTTGAAGTAAAACAGTATGACCTAAATGCAAATCAGCCCCAGTTGGGTCAAATCCTGCTTTGACACTATAAGTTGTACCGTTTTCATAAAACTCTGTTATAAGTTTCTCTATATTTTCTATATCTATAATTTCAGCAGTACCTCTATTAATCTCACTTAGTGCTATCTCTATCTGTTCTTTTTTTGACATATTTTCCTCTATCTATTTATTATAAGCATCATTTAGACTAATCATATCAACTAATTTAAACTTTTTGCTCAATTTATCTTTTAATTTTTTACTGTTTTGTTCTTTGGTCTCAACCTCTATTTTACAAAACTCTGCTGTCTCACTACTTGTAATCCCAAGGTCAATACTAAGTATATTCAAATCCAACATAGCTAATTTATGTAAAAGTTCAGCCAAAATACCTTTTCTGTTTTGCAGACTAATAATTAATCTATATTTATAAGACTTCTCATTTGTCCATGATACAAATACCATCGGTTCATGATTTTGCATCTTTTTAAATGCCTCTTTACATAGCTTATGATGTATTATTACCTTATTGTTTTGATAAAATGCAACTATATCATCACCTATTTTGGGGTGACAACAGTAATCAAACTCTACACTATCGATATGTTTATTGCTAATAAAAGTAAAATGCTCTAATACAAACTCTTTTGGATATATAAAGTTATCACTAATATCTGTATAGTTACTTATAAATCTACCTAATACATCTCTATATATCTGTTTGTTGCTAGTTAGTTTAAATGCACTCTCTTTTGATTCACACATATCAAATAGTGATTTGATTTTATCTACTGGCATATCAAACAGTAAACCAAAGATATTAATAGCACTTAATCTATTACACTCTTTAATTTTCTGTTTACAAGCATTTCTTATACCTTCTTTTGCTCTACTAGTTCTAACCGTATCTGCCCAAGAGCAGTGAACAGAGGCATCTTTGTCTGTAATAATGCGAACCACATCACCATTTTTGAGTGGAGTTAATAGTAGTGCTTTTTGTTTATTAACCAATGCTGATATAGCAGTATCACCAATATCTGAGTGAATTGCATATCCAAAATCCAATGCAACTGAACCACGAGGAAGTGTTATCTGGTCTCCTACAGGAGAATAAACACTAATATCTTCACTAAATAGCTCACCTTTTGCAAATGAGTAGAACTCTTCAACTGAATCATCTTGATATTGTAATCCTTTTAACCAATCTAAGTTAACCTCTTTGGTATCATCTCTACCATCTTTATAATGCCAATGTGCAGCTATCCCAAATTCAGCAGTTTTATGCATCTCATAAGTTCTAATTTGAGCCTCTACAATCCCATCATCATTAAAAAGTGTAGTATGTATTGTACTATATCCATTCTCTTTTGGCAAGGTTATATAATCTTTGAACCTTGATATAATGGGTTTGAAATTTAAATGTAAAATACCTAAAACATCATAACAATCTAAATCTTCTTTAACCAATATACGAATAGCAAGTAAATCAAGTATCTCATCAATACCTATACCTTTTCTTTGCATTTTTAAATACATAGAGTAGTAGTGTTTAACTCTTCCAAATATCTCAAAATCTTTCTCTTTGAAATCATTTAGGATTATTAGCTCTTTTATATTTTGTATAAATGTATTTAGTTTTAGTTGTAGATTTTGACTATGTCCTTTGATATAATCATCTATCTGCTTATAAGCATCAGGATATATATAATAAAAACTTAAATCCTCTAAACGGTTTTTAATCTGTCCAATCCCCAAACGGTGAGCAATTGGTGCATACACAACCATAGTCTCTTCTGCAATTCTAAGCTGTTTATGTTTGGGTAGGGCATCTAGTGTCATCATATTATGTAATCTATCACAAAGTTTTACAACAAGAACCCTAACATCTTTTATTGATGTTATTAACATATTTCTAAAGGTAAGTGCTGAAGATATAAGTTTTTGATTGGAAGTTGAAGGTATTAGCTCCTCATCACGCATCACCTCTATTTTAGTGAGTCCATCAACTAATAGTGCTATATCTTTACCAAATTCATTATTTAACTCTTCAAGAGTGTAGTCTGTATCTTCGACTACATCATGCAAAAGTGCAGATACTACCATCATCTCATCATTTGAAATCATAGCTGTAAATGCACCTACTAAAAGAGGATGTATAATATAAGGCTCTCCACTCATACGAGTCTGCCCAAAATGAGATTTTTTTGCTAAGGTTAATGCTTTGTTAATAATTTCTGAATTAGAGTCGGTATAAGAGAAGAGAAGTTTCTCAGCCTCCTCTATAGTAGAAATATTATCTGCTTTGCTGAGTAAAGCCTCCAAAGTAGTTAGCCCTCGTCTGAAACTATGATTTTACCTTCTGCAATCTCTACTAGAGCAATATTGGTAAATTTTTCTATTTTTGGATCCATATTAACAAGTGGTGTAGCTCCTTGTGCAATCTCTTCTGCTCTTTTGCCTACTGCAATTGTTAGTAAATATCTATCAAAATGGAGTCTTTCTAGTGCTTGTGCTGTTAACTTTTCTATTTTCATTCATTTTATCCTTTATTTCTTTTATTCAACGATTGAACATAAATCTCTATTTCCATTGACAATAGCCAATAGATTACCCTTTTCAAACATATTACAAATAATAATTGGCATACTGTTATCTCTAGCTAATGCTATAGATGTATCATCCATTACTTTTATATGTTCTGTAAGTGCTTCATCATAAGTGAGTTTGTCTAGTTTAACTGCATCATCATATCTGTTTGGGTCTTTATCATAAACTCCATCTACTTTAGTAGCTTTGATAATTACCTCTGCTTCTATCTCTGAAGCTCGAAGTGTCGCTGCTGTGTCAGTTGTAAAATATGGGTTACCAGTACCACCTGCAAAAACTACTACTCTACCTTTTTCGAGATGTCTTTTAGCACGACGAACAATAAATGGCTCACCTACCTCTTGCATATTGATAGCACTAAGAAGTCGTGTTTGCATACCTGCATGTTCCAAAGCCTCTTGAATAGCTATACCATTAATAGCTGTTGCTAACATACCCATATAGTCACCACTAGTTCTTTTAATCACACCATCAGCAGCAGCAGATACACCACGAATAATATTACCACCACCTATAACAATAGCAATTTCATTACCATTTTCCACAAGTGTTTTAATCTCATTAGAGATAAAATGTAAAATCTTTGTATCTATTCCATAACCATTTTCACCAGCCAACGCTTCACCAGAAAACTTTACTAGTACTCTTTTTTTTATCATGAATTGCAACCCTCGTTTTAAGATGAGATTTTACCCTAAAGTACTTAAATTTGGTTGACTTCTGTTATAATCACAAAATATAAAAATCATAAAGGAAAAACAGATGTCAACACTTTCAACAGAAGATAAACATATAATATTAGATACAATTAGAGATATTCCAGACTTCCCAAAAAAGGGAATAATATTTAAAGATATTACAACTCTACTAAATAATCCCAAAGGTCTAAAAACTCTTATGAACCACTTAGAAGAGAGATACAAAGAGTATGATTTAGACTATATAGCAGGTATTGATGCTAGAGGATTTATATTTGGTTCTATATTAGCAGATAGATTAGGAGTAGGATTTGTACCAGTACGAAAAAAAGGAAAACTACCATACACAACAGTAGCTGAGAAATACTCATTAGAGTATGGTTTTGATGAGGTAGAGGTACATATAGATGCATTTGAAGGAAAAAAAGGAGCTAGAGTACTTCTAATAGATGATTTAATAGCAACAGGTGGAACAGCCAAAGCTGCTTCTAATCTAATAAACAAAGTAGAAGCTAATTGTGTAGAGTGCTGTTTTATTGCTGAACTTACCTTTTTAAATGGGAAAGAGAGTATAGATAGTCCTGTTTATAGTGTTTTAGAGTTTTAAAACAGTTACTTTTTATATATGACATAGGAATAAGTACTGAATCTCTCTCTTGCCATGATGGATGAGGTAGAGTTAACTCTTTGCTATGCATATATAAATCTTCATAAAAAATCATATCAATATCTAGTGTTCTAGGTGCATCTTGAAAAGAACGCTTTCTACTAAATTTTTTTTCTATGTGCAAAATATATTTTAGAAGTGCTTTAGGTTTTAGAGAAGTTTTTATATAAATTAATGAGTTATAGAAATAATCTTGTTCGAGATAGCCAAATGGAGGATTTTTGATTATTGGGGTTGTCTCAATTATGCTAACATAAGGTGATTTTTTCAGATATATAAATAGGTGATTAAATCTTCTTCTTACATCACCTATATTTCCACCTATACCCAATAGTGCATTATATTTATGATTTATTGCAGTTGATTTCCTTTGGTATGGGTATAGATTTTGGATATATAAACTATTTTTTTTATCTAAAACTCTAACCATCTATTTACTACAAGAGGCTCCTGAACCTGCTAGGCAATAATCCTCTTTGCAATCAGCAGTCTCATAACCATTACAACATCTACAAATCTCTTTTTCTACCAATTTTTCATTTTTATTTTTAAATTTATCTCTGAAAGTCTCTGTTACAAAATGACCAAATTTTTCACCCTCTTTTTTTTCACTCTCAAACTTTTTTTCCAAAGCACTTAATCTTGGTCGCACTACTTTATTAACTTCATTTCGTACATCATAAACCTCTGTATATCTCTTTCTATTAGAGAAAAAGTTTGAAATAAATTTCAATATATTTATAAGCAAAACTATAATAATAAATGAAAAAACCACTTTTATAATAATATGAGCATCCATACTTGTATCCTTTTTTATTGATATTATAACATTAATTTAACAGTTTTATAGCAAAATTAATAGCCTCTGCATTAGGTTTTTCACCACCTATTATACGAGAAATTTCATCAACTCTACCCTGTTTACCTAAAACCATAGCTTGACTTATCCCATCTTTTTTAGATATTAATATAT
>JANTFF010000013.1 GCA_024763575.1 Sulfurovum sp. | reverse complement strand
AACTCTCTTATATCATCAATACTCCAGCTCTGTATATCATGCATAAAACCAATAGGTGTCCAATGATAAGGATGTGCTACAAAATGAGTATTAAATAATCTAAAATATAGATAACCCATAGGTGGATTGTCAGTTCGTACTCGTCTCTCTTCTGCTACTACATTTCGTTCTACTTGAAACTCTTCATCTTTTAGATTTAGATTTTCCATAAGCTCTGCAAAAAGTTTCATAGAAGTTGATAGATTATCAGAACTAGAGGTGATAAAATATTGAGTATAATCAAATCCTGTAGAGGCATTATTTACAGCCCCTTTGGATTTAACTATCTTATCAAACTCACCTGCTTTGAGGTTTTTGGTTGATTTGAAATTCATATGTTCTAACATATGAGCTATTCCACTTTTGCCCATAACCTCATTACGACTTCCTACTTTGTAATAAATATCAGTAGTAATCACATTAGCATTGTTGTGCATAGGAATTGCTACAACCTCTAATCCATTATCTAGTGTCTTTGTATAATATTTTGGTAAAGAGTTACCCATCAAAATTCCTGTTAATAGTATTGTAAAAAAAAGTTTTTTCATCATTTGTAATCTGCTCCGATAGCCTCAGTAATATTGCTATAACCATCAGCCTTTATAAGCTCGGTTAATCCACTGTTTATATCTTTTATCATTTTTGGTCCATTGTAAATTAGCATACTATATACTTGAACAAGTGAAGCACCTGCTTTAATTCGTCTATAAGCATCATTAGCATCTTCTATTCCACCAACTGATATAAGTATGGTCTTGCCATATAGCTCTTTGGCTATAGCTTGAAAAAGTTTGAATGATTTTTCACGAACTAGAGTACCTGAAATTCCACCAAAATCTTTGGCATTTGGTGTTAATGAGTAGTCTATAGTAGTGTTAGTAGCTATAATCCCACTAGCTCCTGCTTCTACTGCACTTTGGCATAAAGTAATTGCATCATTAGCCTCCATATCAGGAGCAATTTTTAGAAAAATTGGCTGATTGGTTATACCTTTTGCCATTGTAAAAAGCTCTGTGATAAACTTCTCATTTTGTAAATCTCTAAGCCCTGGGGTATTAGGTGAAGAGATATTAATAACTATATAATTACCATAATTTTTAAAGGTTTTTAATAGTGCTTCATAATCATCTATTGCTTTATCTTCAGGTGTGACTTTGTTTTTACCTATATTTATACCTATAGGATAGTCAAAAAAGTAAAGTTTATCTAACTGTTTGACCATATAGTCACAACCACGGTTATTAAACCCCATAGCATTTTGAATTGACCTCTCCTCTTTTAGCCTAAATAGACGAGGTTTAGGATTTCCTTCTTGTGGTCTAGGTGTAATAGTCCCAATCTCTGTATAACCAAATCCAAGTGTTGGCATAGCTGTAATATACTCTCCATTTTTATCAAAACCAGCTGCCAATCCAACAGGATTAGCAAATTTAACACCAAATAGAGTCTGTTTTAAAACAGAGTTAGTTACAAAGTAGTGATTTTTGAGTAGTCTCAATAGACTAGGAGCATAAGGAAGTGTTTTTAGACCCAAACCTGCTATCGTATGAGCTGTTTCTGGGTCAAAATTAAAAAGAATTTTTTTAATCGTTTGATAAGAAAAAAATGGCAATATTAACTCCAATTATTTTAGTTGGCGTATTATATCAGAATGATTTTAATCAAAGTAGTAATGCAAGGATAATGCAAAATCTCCTCGATTATTAATCTCTTTTAATTTGCTTGTAGTCATATATCTATATCCTAAATCAATATCCATCTCATTGTTTAAAACATAGTTAAATCCAAAGTTTCCACCATATAAGTATCCTTTTTCAGTCATCAAGTCATTTTTGTATTGCATAGCCCCTAATGAAAAACCTATATAAGGCTTAAATGGAACATCTTCAAATAAATCTGTCAATATACCTCTATCAACTTGAATAATCAAACTATGAAATGTATCATCAGAGTTTATTGCATAATTATAACTAAGTGCCGTTCTCCATTGGCTAGTCTGTTTACCATATTTAAATCCAATAGTTGGTGCATCAATATTATCATATTGAGTATATGCTGTCTGTACTCCAATAAATGTATAAAATTTATCTGATGCATCATCTGCACTAACTGTGGAGTTTAATAAAAATAGTATAAATATTGTCTTTAGATAAACCTTCATCTTTAAAACCTTTTGTGATTAATTGTTTTGAAATTATAACAGTTTTACTTTAATCTTAAATCTATTATTTAGAAAACTCTCCATGTCGTTTTGTATAGGCTATTTTTATTTTTTGAGCCAACTGATGAACACTCATTGCATAATATGAGCTTTGATTATATCTAGTAATAACGAAAAAATTTTTTCCACCATACCATAACTCATCATAACCTCGTTTTTCCAATTTTATCAGACTAACTTTCCCATGATAGTTAAAATCATCTCTTGGCTCTATACCATCTAAATTGCTACGATAGTAAGTATGAGTATATCCAGTAGGTAATTTATTAAATCTACTCCCCTCATATCTAACCCGAACAGCTACATCTTCTCCTTTTCTCCAACCGTGTCTTTTGAGATAATAGGCAATACTTCCAATAGCATCAACTACATTATTCATCTGTTTTTTACCATCTTTATTAAAATCAACAGCAAATGATTTATATGTACTTGGGATAAATTGAGCTAGTCCAATAGCTCCTGATGATGAGCCTCTAATATCTTTGGGATTTATGTCTTCTCTAGCAGAGAGCCTGAGAAGTGAAATGAGCTGTTTGCGATAAAATTTGGCTCTTCTATCATGTTTATCAAATGATAGATGTACCAAACGGTCAAAAACTAAATAATCTCCACGCCTAGAGCCATACTCACTCTCTATACCTATAATAGCTGTAATATATTCAGGCTCTACTTTATATTTTTTATAAGCTTTTTTGAGTGTATTATGAAATTTTTTCATAAAATAGACTCCACCACTTGCACGACGGAGATATTGGTATGAGTATCTATCCCAACTACCACTAGAGTAACATCTAGCACCACAATAGAATGATTTTCGTTTTAATGGGATATAACTATTTTTACGAACATTCTTAAACCATTTATGTAGTGTATCTTTTTTGAAACCGTACCTATACTGCATAGTATGCATAAACTGTTTAACTTCTTTTTTAGAAGTATAATCAACCGCTTCCAATGAAGTAACCCAAAAAGCCACTATAAGTATAAATAATCTAAATATAGACAAACCTAAATTACTTTTTGCCAATGACTGGACATTGACCTGTAATACCACATAATGGACAGAAGTTTGTCAAACCAGCAATCAATGGAATAGCTCCTAAATAGAACCAACTATTACCACTATATACTCCATAACCAACTAATCCAGCTCCAAGTACTATTCTAAAAGGTTGACAAAATTTACTCATTTTTTTAGCATCCACTATTTTTCCTTTAATTTAATATTTTGATAATTTAACATAATTAAGCTTTAGCATCAGCTAAAGTCAATGCAAAAAGTACCACTACACCATTTTGTTCCAAAACTTCCTTTGCTTCTTGAAGTGTTAAACCTGTAGTTATTATATCATCTACTAAAATAGCCTCTATATTTGATACACCACTATATATAAACTCTCTAGGATTAGATAAACGAAACTCTAATGTTTTACCTGCATATTTGACACGATTTTTAGCTATAAGTTTACTATGTATTATATTTACATTTTGGTATCTCATCTGATGAGTTAATAGAGCTACATGACTATATCCATTTTTGACTACCTCATCAACTCCTATTATATAAATCTCTCTACTATCATTAGATATAAAATTTTGGATAAATGGTCGAAAAGTCATTTTGGCTAATGCTTTATAAATAATAAAGCCTTGTGGAGTATGTTTTGTTAGGAGTAAATCTTCAATATTTTGATATTTGAAAAAACTATAAACCTCTACTGAACCAACTTGTCGTTTAATTATAGATGGTTTAAGTAGCTTAATTTTACAACTAGAGCAAAAAGTACTCCAACTTAATTTATGACAACTAATACATCTCATTTTTCAAAGTTATAACAAATTTCGTATCACAATAGCATAATGAAGTACTACAAAATTTAAAATAAAAATACCCATAGATGAAGCTCTCGATATTATCATCTCTAGTTTAGTTCTCTCTTTATCATTAGTTCTAAACGCAATTACTGTATGAGTTATAGTAATAATAGTCATAATAGCCACTATGATTAATTTATTACGCAGTGCATCAATTGCAGTATTATGAACAGTTGTATCAAAAAGTATATCTATCATACTATTATTCATAATCATTAGTGTTCCAGTAATTAGCAAAGCTACCAATGAACCAATCTCAAAATAACCAAATATTGGTCCAACTCGTGGATAGACAGCTTGTTGGTCATCTTTATCTCTAAGAGAAATTCCCAAAACAAACATAAAAACAGAGCCACCTATCCATGAAACAGCAGCGATTAGATGTATATGTATCTCCCAACCCAAGAAAATCCTTTAATATTTTTATCTATTTTACCCAAATCTCTATAGATTAGAGATTGAGATATATCAAGGAATTTCTAGTCAATTTTGAGTACTGCCATAAATGCCTCTTGTGGTATATTTACACTTCCAATAGATTTCATTCGCTTTTTACCAGCTTTTTGTTTCTCTAGTAGCTTTCTCTTTCGTGTAATATCTCCACCATAACATTTAGCTGTTACATTTTTACCCATAGATTTAACATTAGTTCTAGCTATTACATTATTTCCTATACTAGCTTGAATAGCCACTTCAAATAGTTGTCTAGGTATTAACTCTTTTAGATTATTGACAAATGCCAATCCTCTACTTCGTGCTTTATCTTCTGGTACAATAATAGACAAGGCATCAACCACCTCACCTGCTACTTTTATATCTAATTTAACTAATTTTCCTGCTCTAAATCCTATAGGCTCATAATCAAAACTTGCATACCCTTTGGTAGTACTTTTGAGTTTATCATAAAAATCCATTACAATCTCATTCATAGGAATATCATACTCCATCAAAACACGATTTTCATTGATATAATCCATCTTAATCTGAACACCTCTTCTATCATTTAGAAGTTTAATCAAATTTCCTACAAAATCATTTGGGGTTAATATTGTAGCTTTGATATATGGCTCGAATATAGTATCTATATTTTGTGCTGGAGGTAAATCAAAAGGGTTTTGTATCTCTATTCTCTCTCCATCAGTTTTCAAAACTTCATATACAACAGTTGGTGCTGTAGCTATTAAATCAAGATTAAACTCTCTCTCTAACCTCTCTTTGATAACCTCCATATGCAACATCCCTAAAAAACCTGCTCTAAAACCTGAGCCTAATGCAAATGAACTTTCAGGCTCAAATGAGATAGAGCTATCATTTAATTTTAGTTTATTTAGTGCATCTCTTAACTCTTCAAACTTATCTGTCTCAATAGGATACAATCCTGCAAAAACAAATGGTTTTGCACTCTCAAATCCATCAATAGACTCTTGGGTTGGATTTTTGGCATCTGTTACAGTATCTCCAACTTGTAATCCGTCAACTGTTTTTAGCCCTGTAACTACAATTCCAATTTCACCTGTATTTATAGATGTTGTTTTGATAGGAGCTATAGGGTTAGGATACATTAGGTCTAATACTTGATGTTCCTCTTTGGTACTCATTATCTGTATCTTTTGACCTTTTTCTATTTTGCCCTCATAGACTCTTACTAATGCCAATGCACCCAAATAGTTATCGAACCAACTATCATAAATTAGAGCTTTTGTAGGAGCATTTTCATCACCATTTGGAGCTGGAATTCTCTCTACTATAGCTTCTATAAGTTGGGGAACTCCCTCTCCTGTTTTAGCAGAAACTAATGAGTGTTCTGTACAATCTAATCCTATAGCATCTTCTACCTCGGTCAAAACTCTATCAGGGTCAGCTGATGGTAAATCTATTTTATTGACTACAGGGATAAGCTCTAAATCATTATCCAAAGCGATATATACATTGGCAATAGTTTGAGCCTCAACACCTTGTGCTGCATCTATAATCAACAATGCACCCTCACTAGAAGCCAATGAACGGCTAACCTCATAAGAGAAATCAACATGACCGGGGGTGTCTATAAGATTTAGGATATATCTCTCACCATTTTTTGCTATATAATCTAATCTAACACTTTGAGCTTTGATAGTAATACCTCGCTCTTTTTCTATATCCATAGTATCCATAACTTGTGAAGACATCTGTCTATCTGTGACAGCTCCACACTCTTGGATAATTCTATCAGCAAGAGTTGATTTACCGTGGTCAATATGAGCTATAATAGAAAAGTTTCTAATATGTGACTGTGGTATCTTATTTGGCATTTAACCCCTTTTAATTTGTCTCAAAAAGAGAATTTACACTCTCATTGTTATAAACTCTTCGTATAACTTCACCCAACATCTTAGCAGTAGAGAGTACTTTTATCTTGCTAGAGCTTTGTTTGATTGGTAAAGTATTGGTAATTATCAACTCATCCAACTCACCATTTTCAATCCTATCATATGCAGGACCTGAAAGTACTGGGTGAGTACAACATGCCATAACACTAGTAGCACCTAATTTTTTAAGTGCTGATGCAGCTTTTACCATAGTTCCTGCAGTATCTACCATATCATCAATCATTATAACATCTTTGCCACTTACATCACCAATAACATTCATAACCTCTGACTCATTGGCTTTTTCTCGTCTCTTATCAACTATAACCATATCCAAGCCCATAGTTTTAGCAAAATATCTAGCTCTTGCTACACCACCAATATCAGGACTTGCTACAATTGGATTTTTGAGATTTTTTGATTTGACATAGTCGTTAAACAAAATAGCTCCATATAGATTATCCACAGGAATATCAAAAAATCCTTGTATCTGTGAAGCGTGTAAATCCACAGTAACAAGCCGTGTAATCCCTGCTGTCTCCATTAGATTTGCTACTAATTTAGCCGAAATTGGAACTCTAGGTTCTGCTTTTCTATCTTGTCTAGCATATCCATAATATGGGACAACTGCTGTAATAGATTTAGCTGATGACCGTTTCAGAGCA
The DNA here is from genome assembly GCA_024763575.1 of Sulfurovum sp. GTDB lineage: Bacteria > Campylobacterota > Campylobacteria > Campylobacterales > Sulfurovaceae > UBA1140. The sequence goes on along the minus strand of JANTFF010000013.1, from coordinate 2,345 downwards.
TCAACCATAATCAAAAGCTCCATTAAATTAGCATTAGCTGGTGCTGATGTTGGTTGAATTATAAATACATCTTTACCCCTTACACTCTCTTTGATTTTAATATTTATCTCACCATCAGAAAATCTTGTAACTTTTGCCAAAGATAGAGGTTGGTCTAAATATTTAGATACCTCATTTGCCAACTCTTTATTTGCTGTACCAGAAAAAAGCATATATCCTGTCATAATTTTATCTACCTTTTATAATAATTAGCGAAATTCTACCCTTATTTTGATAACAAGATGATGATGTTATGGAGTGCTATAAGGATTTTTGGATAAAATAGTCATAAAGGATTAAATGTGTTTCAGATTGTTTTATCACTTATAGCAGGTATATTGATAGGTTGGAATTTTCATCTATTTTATATGGCACTAGAGCCTAAAAGATGTATGGAAAACAATCAAACAATTATATCAAAACTAATCAATCAACCCAAAATTATAACAATAAAATCGATAAGTTCAAATAAAATTCAAAAAGAGACTAATATTACTAAAGATATAAATAGCTCTACTACTAAATCAAATTTTGAGAAACTTTTAAATAGTGGTAACTTTAGCGATGCAATGGCTTTTTATTTAGAAGCAGATGAGAAACAGATAAAAGAGTATAAATTAATACTCAAAGTCTATTTCTATGATAACTTTGATAAACAACCCAAAAAGACTATAGAAGAGATAAAGCAATATATAGAATTGGAACCAAAATCTGAAGATTTCAAACTCTATCTAACTAAAATATACAGAGAAAAAAAAGAGTTCCAAAAAGCATTAGATATACTATTTGAACTAAAAAACACTCAAAATTCCAAAGTTATTGATAGTGACCTGAATATTACCATTGAAAACTATGTAAAACATCTCGAAAACTCTAAAAATTTTGAAAAACTAATATCCTTTTTTGAAGAGATGATTAATAAAAATATAGATAATGAAAAGTATATAATTAGATTAGCAAAACTATATAACCAACTAGATAATTATGAAGAGTCTAAAAAACTATTAGAAGAGATAACTGATGACTCGATATATAATACAAATGCTCAAACTATATTAAAAAGTATAGAACAAAAAGAGAAAGAGTTACAACATTACACACATATTATACCACTAAAAAAAGTTGGTTCACAATATAGTATAAACTTAACTATTAATAATACACCTGTAACACTACTACTAGATACAGGTGCTAGTTACACATTTATAAATAGTGATAAGATACCATCACTAACATTCGAAAAAGAGATATTGCTAAATACAGCAGGAGGTGATATTATAGCCCACTTAGCAACAGCAGATACTCTATCAATTGGAGATTTGGAGCTAAAGAATTTAAAAGTCACTATAGCCCCATTTAAGCACCCATACTCCGATGGACTATTAGGTATGAACTTTTTTGAGAAGTTTGATTTCAAAATCAATCAAAATAGTGGAGTATTGTATTTGGGGGAGAAAATAGAGGATAACTCTAGCAGATAATCCCCGAACCAATAACTCTATTACCATCATAAAAAACAGCTACTTGTCCAAAGGCTAATCCAAAGACACTTTGATTTAATTTTACTTCACCTATATCATTATCTATTGTTACATGACAATCTATAGCTTGTGTTCTATATCGAACTTTTACTTTTGAATCAAACTTTTGAAGTGGTTCAAATAGATTAATCTGTTTTATTTTGAAATTATCTACTTGTAACTCATCTCGTTTACCTACTACTATTTGATTACTATCTGGTTTTATCTCTACTACAAAGTGTGGGTCATGAGCTCCATCAACTGTAAAACCTCTTCGTTTTCCAATAGTATAGTGCATATACCCTTTATGAGTTCCTACTACCTTACCATCTCTATTTACAGTCTCTCCTGCTAAATCTATATCCATATGTTTTTCCAAGATTTCAGTATAATCATTCTCTACAAAACATATCTCACTACTCTCTTTTTGTTCTCCTATATCTTTGAGAAGTGGTATAGATTTAGCAAACTCTTTTACATCATCTTTTATCCATGAGCCTAATGGAAAAATCAGTTTAGGTAGTATCTCTTTGCGTACTTGTGCTACAAAATAGCTTTGATCTTTCGTATCATCTTTGGCACTATAAAAAAACTCACCATCACAATTTAGATAGTGTCCTGTTGAGATTTTTTCTATTCCTAGAGAGTTCGCAAACTCTACCATTTTACCAAACTTGATTGTCCGATTACACTTAACACATGGATTTGGTGTCAAACCCTCTTTGTAAGTATCTACAAAATAGTCATATACTTCTCTTTTAAAATCTTGGGACAAATCATAAAAAT